>NZ_JQFJ01000003.1 GCF_000763945.1 Sphingopyxis sp. MWB1 | reverse complement strand
CCCCGCCGCCTCCGCCGGCGCCGGTTGTTGAGTGCGCGCCTGGTCCGTACATCGTGTATTTCGACTTCGACAAGTCGAACATCACGCCGGAAGCGGCCTCGACGCTCGACAATGCGATCAGCGCTTACAACCGCGGTTGCTCGGGCACGCAGGTCATGCTTGCAGGTCACACCGACCGTGCGGGTTCGGCCAGCTACAACATTGGTCTGTCGAAGCGTCGTAACGACGCGGTTCGCAGCTATCTGACTGCTCGCGGCATCGGTGCCGGTTCGATCAGCTCGGAAGCCTTCGGCGAAAGCCGTCCGGCTGTTGCAACCGCCGATGGCGTCCGCAACGACCAGAACCGTCGCGTGGAAATCACTTACGGTCCGAACTCGGGCATGTAAGTCTGGTTTCCATCCCCGACGGGGTTGGAAGACAAAAAAGGGCGGCGTCGCAAGGCGCCGCCCTTTCTTTATGCAATGGCCTTTATTCTACGGTGGCCCGTGGGCGGATCAGATTGATAATCGGTCCGCGCGCAAGATGTGAAAGCTCATCTGGGCCGACTGCGCTTCGCTGCTTATCCCGTTGCCCGAACGAGGAGGCGGACCCCCGGGATCAGGTCGGCGATTGCCTCTGCGCCATCCTTAGCCCTTCCCCTGTTACTGTGATGAGTCCGGAAACTTGCTCCAGAGGCGAGGGTGTCACCGGCTATCTCGTGCCAGGCGCTGACGGGAGATTGCTTCGCCCGGCGTTGCCGCGCTCGCAATGACAGCCTGCGGACGCGATGAGTATA
>NZ_JQFJ01000002.1:2387500-2542167 GCF_000763945.1 Sphingopyxis sp. MWB1 | reverse complement strand
GGTGACCTGCAAGCATGACCTGCGTGCCCGAGCAACCGCGGTTGTAAGCGCTGATCGCATTGTCGAGCGTCGAGGCCGCTTCCGGCGTGATGTTCGACTTGTCGAAGTCGAAATACACGATGTACGGACCAGGCGCGCACTCAACAACCGGCGCCGGCGGAGGCGGCGGGGGCGGCGGGGGCGGCGGGGGCGGCGGGGGCGGGGCCACCGTCATCGGCGCAGCCGGACCACCGAAGTTATAGGTCAGCGTTCCGAGCAGCGAATGCGAACGGAAACGGGTCGAAACATCGCGGCCGGCCTGATCAACGAGATCAAGGCTGTTGGCATTGAAGAAGCGATATTTCAGGCCAGCATCCCAGTTGCTGCTAAGCGGAGCGCGGATACCCGCAATCGCCTGCCAGGCAAAACCGGTGTCCGAATCGTCGAGGAAAGCCCCGGCGAAAACGGGTTCAACCGAAACGCGCGCAACACCGGCACCACCGCCGACAAAGCCCTGAAGGCCGTCGTCGTCACCGAAGTCGAGCATACCGTTGACCATGAAGCTAAGAGCGTTCGAGTCACCGTTCAGCGGCGTCGAGCCAGTGAACATGGTGCCCGTACCATTAGCGGTCTGCGGAATACCCGGGGCGCTGAAATTGCCAGCCTTAATGTCGGCTTCGCGATAGCTGACTTCAGTTTCCAGACGGAAACCACCGAAGTCATAACCGACGACGCCTTCGAAATCATAACCAGTGCGATGGTCGAGCGTTCCAGCATTGCTGGTAGCACCGATGTCGAGGTCCATGTCCTCAACGATCATCACACCGCCACCGACACCAACATACCAGTTGTTGTCACGCGCCAATGCAGGCGACGCAAGGGCAGTGGAGGCCAACGCCACAGCGACGGCAAGCTTCCTCATAGTAATTTCCCCTTTCAATTGAGATTACGTCTCGTCAGACGTCCTACTCGTGCCTTTGGTTCCGCGCAAGCTAACAAATCGTCAACATGTTGCCAAAAAGTCGCACTTCATAGCTATTCCAACCTTAAATTTATTCCGGAATCAGAATACCATGCGCGGCGAGCAACCCGATCAAGGCCGAAATTGCTGTTCGTGCCTCGGAATCGATGACCGCTCCTCCGGACGGCGCGGCTATCGGTTCCGGCGGCGACCATAAACCTCCCTCGAATCGCAGTAAACCCCTGTCGGACAGACGAATTAGCCGCATTCCTTCGCGCGGACGCAAAAAGCGCCATCCGCCCGCGCTCCACAAAGCGAGGACATGCGCCTCCCCGCTCCACGCCCCGTCAGGCATGGCGCCGACAAGCCAGCATTGTCCTTCCTGGGGCGCTGCGGGCGGGGTATCGATCGGCCCCTCTTCCACTGCTGCATGGAGCAAGGCGTCCATCCGCGTCAGTGCCTCATTATGCGTTATTTCCTTTTGCGCCTGCGCCACAGCCAGCAACGGCAATGCAAAGCGCGCGGTCGTCAGAATCTCGCTCATTCGCCTCTCTCCTCAATTCAGTGCCAGCCTCAGCGGAAACGACAGGGAAAGGTCGCCGATCTGGCAAATTTCAGCGAATGTCCCAGGCGGCAACAAGGCGCGGTCGGCCGCTGAAAGCGTGAAACTCGCCTGTTCGCATGTCCAAGGTCCCAGCCCCTCGACAGGAGGCGAAAGCGTCAGCCGCCAGGCCTCGCGCGCCTCACCCAGCGGTATCTCGACATGGTCGCGCCACCCCGGATCGACCCGGCTGCGCCGCACCCAGCCAATTTCCAAACCGCCCGAACTCGTGCCGCGCACACGCCCGTGCACCGGCGCCAGCGGGCGCAGCGCCGCTGCTGCGGTCGGCACCGTCTCTTCTTCCAGCGCCCAGCGATTGCGCTCCATCCATTGCAGCCGCGCCGTTCCGCCTTCAGCCCAGCGCGCCAGCGCCTCGGGCACCATCAGCCCGCTTCCATCGAGCAGCAGAAAAGGCGCGCCTGTCTCATGCAGCGTCGGCACATCGCTCCCCGCCCGCCCGCGCAGCAAGTTAGACAGCCGCCAGCGGCCCGGCGCAACCAGCGTTGCCGCGCCAAACTGGATCATCTCGCCGCCGACCATCGCCCGGTTGGCTCCGTCCAGCAGCCGCGCATCATCCACGCTTTCCAGCTCCATCGCCGGATCGACCAGCACCACTTCCACCGCCCCGCGCCTGTCGAAAACAGTGGTTGGCCCGCGCGTCAGCGGCCCGGCCAATTGCCCCAATGCGCCCGTCCCGCGCACGCTGCCGATGGCGACCGGCTCGCTTTCGGGGGCGGCGACAAACCAGCAATCGGCGCCGCGCCAGCCGCCATGGCTTCCGGCCCCTGCAATCCACAACCGGGGCGCGGTCGCCGCCTCGGCGCCGCTGCCAGGCAGGTCGAACAGGTGCAGGATCGCCGCGGCATCGGGCCAGTCAGGGGCGGTCACCGCATCCCCAGGGGTTGCGGGGCTTTCGCTGCCGGGAAGCGGCTGGTGCCGAACAAGAGTGATCGACAGCGCCGCGCCGCGCATTTCGCGCTGGGCAACCCGCCACCCGCCCTCCAAACCGCCCCCGGCGCCATCCGCCACCACCGCCCCCACGGGCAGTGCCAGCGCGGCCAGGTCGGCGCGCCAGACCAGCGTCTCGCGTCCATCGACGGCGGCCCGCGCCAGCCGCTCAGCCAGCGCCCGCGCCGATGCAGCGGGCAGCACGGCCGGCAAGTCGATCTGCGCCTCGCGCACCCCGCCGCCCGCGACCCGGCTCATCTGCTCGCCCAGTTGATAATCGCGCTCGGGCGCATAGTGGCGCAGGCGGATCGTCCCCGGCAGCGCGGCGAACGCGCCGCGTCTTTGCTCGATATAATCGCTCGCTTCCACCGCCGCGCCGCGCCCGGTTTCGCGGTAATCGCCCAGGCCGAGCGGCGCCCCTGCGGCATCGCTCGGCGCAAGCTGCCAGCCATCCGCGCGGCTGATCAAGCGGGTGCCATCGGCTTCGAACAGCGGCGCCAGCGCATCGCGCGCCCGCGCGCCGGACGCCGCATAGCCGGCAAAGGGCCAATGCCCGATGCAGCGTCCCGCCTCGCCGAGCAGGTGATTGCCGACTACCCCCGCATCGACCAGCCCGGGATCGGCCTCGACCTCAAAGGTCAGCGAAGGGATGCGATTGCCAAAAGCCCCCAGCTCCAGATCCTCGAACACCCCATAAGCGATGCCGCGAAAGCCGCTCGCTGACCCCAGCCCCACCGCACCTGCAATCAGCGGATCGACCGGCTGGTCCTCATCGCCATGATAGAGGCGAAAGCTGCACCGCTCACGAAAGCTGCCATTTGCCCCGCGCAGCAAATTGCCGTCGGCCCAGATACGCCGCACCCCCCGGATACGCCGCGACGACAAGGCTATGGCGAGCGAGGCCGAATAACTAAATTCGGTCACCGACGGCCTGCCCTTGCCCCCGCCATGTTTCGTCCGCCGCTCGATCAGGTCGGTCGCCCAGATAACGCTGCCCGCGACGCGCATCGTCCCGAACAGCTGGGGTATCTGTTGGCCATAGGTGGACGCTTGCAATTTCAGGTCGGACAGGCGCGGCCCTTCGCGTGCCCCCGGGCGCAGGATCACAGCGTCGACCTGCTGCCCGATGGCCGCGCCCAGCGCCGCCCCCAAAGGTCCGCCGATCAGGCCCCCCGCGACCCCCAGCACCAAAGTCGCCATCGCGCTCCCCCTTCCCTATCGTTCTTTACCGTCCGCTGCCAAATGCCAGTGTGCGGCCGCGCGCCATGCCGCCTCCAGCGGCGCTTCAACCACGCGGCGCAGCCCGGCATGGGCATGGATGACGCTGTGCGCCCCGATCAGTCCCAGATGAAATTGCCGTGCCGGCAACGTCAGCAGCGCGACATCGCCCGCGCGCACCGCCGCTCCGCCGCTCACCCGCCGCAGCCCCGCCTCTTCCAGCGCGGCAACGATCCGCTCCTCGCTCCAGCCCCGCAAAGGATAGGCAGCAGGCCGCACCGCTCCATATCCCGCCGCAGCATAGGCGGCCCAGACCAGCCCGACGCAATCAAGCCCCGTTTCCGGCTCGCATCCCTGCGGGCGAAAGCGCGCGCCGACCATCGCCCGCGCCGCCGCAAAGGCACGCGCAGCGATCATCGCCCTGTCTGCCAGCGCCGCTTCCTCGCGCATCGCCTCCTCATCCACCGGGATAGCGGGTGAGCAGGTCATTGCCCGGCAAATGCGCCTCACCGCGAAAATTGACGGCATTGGCAAAGCGGGTGCGACAGGTTGCAAGCTGCTTGTCGCATCCCTCGGTCAAACGCACGCGCAGCGGCAGCGACATGCCCAGCGGCAGCGTTTCGCTCAGATGCAAGACCGCCCCTTCTTCTCCCGCCACCGCGCTTTCCAGCCCGCAATTCGGCCCTTCGAGCCATAGCAGCGAACCGAAGCGCATCCGGCCCCCCGGCACCGGCGCATCCAGCGTCACAGCCCGTCCGGCGACCGCAAGCACCCGGCGGCTGTGGGTCAGCGGCGCGAGGTCCACGCGGCATTGCCCGTCGCCCAATATCGCACGGCACGACGGCGATGTCGCAGGACAGACGGGCCGGTCGAGCGCGCGCGTCGCCCCTTGCAATTCGGCGGTAAAGGCCGCTCCGCGCCGCTCCACCGCGCCCAGCATCCCGCGCGCCAGCGTCACCGGCGCGGCGTCGGGCTGGGTCCAGTCGGTAACGAACAGCCGCAGCTCGGCGCCATCCCAACGCCCGCTGTCAAGGTCGCGCGCCGCCAGCGCCCCCGCCGTCACCGCGCCCTCCACATCCATTGTATCGGCATCAATCGCATCGCGCGTTTCCAGCGCCGACGGCTTCATCCCCGGTGCCGCACGATAAGCCAGCCCATCGACGATCAGGTCGCGGTCGTGCGATGTCAGCCCGATCACCACCCCGTCGCGCCGCGACAATCGCCAGCACCAGGCCATCGTCACCAGCTCGGCGCGCAACCAGTCGGGCGCCGCCCTCGCCGCGCCTTCGGCCCCGCTCACCATGGCGCGCGCACTTCGACCAGCGGCACGCTCGCCATCTCGCCCGCCAAAAAGGTCGCCCGGCTCACCTCCAGCCGGTCCTCGGCAAAGCGCACCGGCACGTCGAACAGGAACCCCGCGCGCACCGCCGCCCCCATCGGCGGCGGCGTATCGAACAGCAGCGCCCCGGCGGCATTCAACGTAAAACCGCCGGTCTCCGCCCCGGCGACGCTCGCGCGCACGCTGCCCGCGACCGGCAGGCGGATCGTCCGGTGCTGCACGGCATCGCCCGCGCCATAGGCTTTGGTCAGCGCAAATTCGCGCCGCACCCCATCGCCGACGCTGATCGGCTGGTCGGCGGCCCCCGGCGCGCCGCCGTCGGCCGCCGAACTATGGTCAAAGGGGTCGCGAAAGCGAAACCCCCGCGCCGCCCCGCGCCGCGCGCGGAAAAAATCGGTGAGGCGCCGCACATCATCCTCAGACCGGACCCCCGGCCCCGCATCATAGCGCATCCGCGCCTCGGCCCATTCGCTCGCGCGCTGTTCATGTCCTGATGGCGAAGCAATGATCTGCGTTGAAAATTCGGTGACCGCCACCGCCTCGCGCCCGATGGCCAGCGGGAAATCGACCGCGTCAAAAGCCTGCACTTCATCCTCCTCCGCCTCAAAGCCCAGAAAGCCGTCGCGCGTCACCTGCGGCAGCGCCCAGATAAAGGCGCGCGCCACCCCCGCGCGGCGCGCGTCCCGGGCGGCCGCGGCAATATCGGCCCATTGCGCGCGGTCCTCGGCGCGCAGGACAAAACCCGACAGATAATGTTGCTCCGCCACCGGATAGCCGAGCCGCGCGACCATCAAATCGCGCGCGGGCGCCGTCTCGGCGCCGCGCCCCGCCGTCACCCAGTCATAATCCTCCAGTTGCAGCACATCGAAGGCAGGCGCCGCCCAGCCTGTGGGCACATTGGCGCGGCGCAGTTCGGGCGCTTCGGCGTCGAGCACCGTCGGCAGGAAAACCAGCAAATGGCTTCCCGCCCAGTCCGTCCCCGCCTCATGGCGCGCCGCCGCGACCAGCGCCGCCGTCGATCCGGCGAGCAGCGCCCCCAGCGCATCGAGCATCGCCCGCGCGCCAGGCGTCTGCGGCCCTCTGATGTCCGCAATCGCGACGCTCGCCGCCCCTAGCGCCTGGCTCGTCGCGGCATCATAGGCGCAGAGCTTTCCGCCGGGGTTGGTCCACCACCAGGGCTCGCCGACCTGAAATTTCACCGCCAGCCCCGCCGCGCGGCCGATAGCGACAAAGGCGCGCGCGACCAGCTGCAAATATCCCATCGCCGCGCCATTGGCGGGCGATAGCAGCGTCGAGGGCGGCTCCCACCCGGTCAGCGCGGGTGCCCCATTGCCGTCGCGCTGTTTCCAGTCGCCCCAACAATAGGCATTGAATATTTCATAGGAGAGCGACCAGATAATCCCCAGCCCCGCCGCGCGGCATTCGGCGGCAAAATCCCGGTGCCAGGCGGCACAGGGCGCGCACAGCGTCCCACCCGCAAGGCTCAGGTAAAATCCGCCGCTATTGGCTTCGAGCCGCATATAATGGCTCATGCCGACATAATGGATGACATCGCCGCGATAGCCGAGCTGGACGATCTGCCGCACCACCCGCGCCGGGCTTTGATTATAGCAATCATCATAGCCGGTCGCGATCCCCAGCCCCTGTTCGGGCAGCACGGCATCGCCGAGCGCGAGCACCGAGCCCGATCCCGAACAGCTGATCTCGCTCATCTCAGCCCAGCCTTCGGCCCGGCTCGCCAGCACCCCCGCGCCGCCATCATAGGCGGGCGGCACCAGCGAGATGAACAGGCGGTCAATATCCCCCGCCCACACCCGCTCCGCCTCGCCGGGCAGCGAAAATCCGCCGTCCAGCGCATCGAAATCGAGGCTGATGACCGCATCCTCGCCGCTGCCGTCCGCATAATTCCACAGCCGGACATACCAGGCACGGGGGTTGCCCCCCGCATCGCGCCCCTCGATCGTCAAGGTCGGCCCATGCAAGGCATCGAGCGGCTTGATCCCGGCGGAGCGCCAGCGAAAGCGCAGCTGCGTGCGCCGGAAATCGCGGCTTGTCTCATAGGCAAGCAGCGGATGATCCCAGCGATCCTCCGCCTCCCAGATCAGCCCCGCCAGATCCTGCTTGTTATAAAAGACCGCCTCGATACGCAGCGCGCGCGGCCCTTTCGTCCCCACACTCGCCATCATCGGCCGCGCAAAATCGACCGTCCAAAAACGCGGATCGAACCGCTTGACCCAATTTTTCCGATGATGCGGCTCCGCCGCCACCAAGGCCCAACCCATTGCGGTCACCTCCCCCAAAACCACCCTCATCGTCACCCCGGACTTGATCCGGGGCCCGCCTTTTTCTTGCCGCCACCCCGAGGGGCCGCAGGCCCCGAAGCAATCTCCAAGCGCGCCCTCCCGCGCCACTCCACATGGCAAGTCCCGCCCCGCTAATCCTCGCCCATCGCCACCGCGCGCCGCACCGCCCGCGCCAATTGCCGCCCGGTCTGCGCCATGCGCGCTTCGTTGCCCCCCACCGGGGCCGCCACCTGAACATGGATCGCAATATGGCGCACGCTGCCGCCGGCCCCCGTCGGCTCGATCCGCCCGCTCGCCGCAGGCACGAACAATTCCGGCCCGCGCTCGCCGACGCGATAGGCGCGCCCCGCACTCACCGGCCCGCCGGTCGCCCGCCCCGGCGCGCCCAGCAGCGCAAGCGCCAGGCTCTGCCCCAGCCCCAGCAGCCCGCCGCCACCCGCACCGCCGCCGCCGGTCAGGCTCCCCAGCCCCTGCGTCACCGCCGCGCGCGCAATATCGCTCATCACAGTCAGCGCCAGCCGCTTCAAATCCTCAAAGCCCAGCTTGCCGCTGACAATCGCGCGGGTCAGCGCGCGCTCAATCCCGCGCCCCGCACTGTCGGCAGCAGCCTGAAGCGGCCCGCCCAATTCCTCGCGCAGCACCGCCATCTCGCGCCGGAACGCGCCCGTATCGGCGCGGATCGCGACCGTCATCTCGTCCATCTCATCCATCGGGATATTGCTCCATCATCGCGGCGAGCGCGGTCCGGTCGATACCCGCCCCGTCCGCCGCCTCGCCGTCCCCGCGCCACCCCGCCAGCACGGCGGCGACATCGGCGGGGGTTGCGGCCCACAGCTCATCGGGCCGCCAGCCCGCCAGCCGCGCCATCAGCCCGACGAGCCGCCGCGCGCTATCGGCGATCCGCGCGCCTTCGCCGTCGCCCTCCAGCGCGGCCATCTGCTCAGCGTCCCTGCAAAATCTGGCCAAGCAATATCCGCAGCACCGGGGTCGCCGCGCTCAGCCCGCCCGCGACCAGCGCCTCGCCCAGCGCCGCGCGGTTCAGCCCCTCGGGCCGCTCCGCCGCACAATGCCAGAACAGCGCCGCCATCTCGTTAAGGGTCAGCCGCCCCTCGGCGGCCCGCTCGACCAGCGCAAACAGCGGCCCCAGCTCGGCCTCCGCCGCCACCAGCGCCGCAAAACTCGGTCGCAGCCGCAGCATCGCTCCGCCGACGCGATATTCGGCCTCACCGCGCAGCGCATTAGCCGCGCCTAGCCCTTCCGCCGCCGCGCTCACAGGCTCACCACCGGCCCGCTCGACTCCAGGTTCAGCACATATTGGCGCTCGCCATTATAATCGCCCGAATAGTCGAGCCGGGTGAGCAGAAAGCGCCCCTGCATCCGCTCGCCGCTTTCAAAGCTGAGCTCATAATCGTCGATCGTGCCCGCCAGCGCATGACCGCGCAGCCGCACCTCCGCCGCCGACCCGGTAAAAATCCCCGCCGCGCTGACCGAGACCGATCGCACCCCCGCGCCCGACAGCAATTCGCGCCAGCCACCCGAATCCTTGGTGGTGACATTCACCGCCTCGCCATTCACCGACATTTGCGTGGTCCGCAGCCCTGCAACCGTCTGATAAGCGACGGGCATCGCGCCATCGCCGATCCTGAGCAGAAAAGCGCTCCCATTTTCGACGCTCATGCTTTATTCTCCTTCGGATAAAAATAGCTAAAAATCGGGAGTTTCAGGATGTTCTTCACAAGCTTGCTCTTGGCCGCCATGGCCCCGGCCCCGGCCGCAGAGGTCGGCACGGCCCGCGCCGCCTTCACCAAATGCCTGCGTGTCCACATGAAAAAGTCGCTCGACGCCAAAATGAGCGAGAGCGACTATGAAGCGGCGCTCAAAACCGTCTGCACCAAGGAACGGCAGACGTTTCACGCCGCCGTCATCACCCTCAACCGCGCCGCCGGCGACAGCGCCGCCGATGCAGCGGAAAATGCCGATATGCAGGTCGAGGATTATCACGCCAACTTCACCGAGAAGTTCAACGATTATCGCTCGACCAACACCATGCCCGCGGACTGACCGGACGAGCGGAGCGAACCAACGCCCCCCTCCCGCAAGCGGGAGGGGCAGCGAGCGTTGCGACCCTGGTCGCTACGCGCAGCGGGGTGGGCAAGATGACGCAACCGCTACCCCGCCAGACAGCGACAGCGCACCACCCAAATATGCCGCCAGCCGCTCTCACCGCGCGCCTGCCCCCGCCCGTTATCGCGCACAAAGGCAAAGCGCGTCCGCACCACCCGCGCCCCCGCAATCGTCCAGTCCCCGGCAGCGCCGCGCAGCATAGGCACCAGCGCCTCGATCCGTGCCGCCGCGCCATCCACGTCCACCGGCCCGACCCCGACCAGCGCGAGCGTCAGCCGCACCTCGCGCCCGGCGCGATCCTTGACCCCCCAATCCTGCCCCTCCGCCTCTTCGACGGCGACATAGGGGGGCGTCGCGCGCGGCGGCGTTCCGTCGAACACGCCGTGCACCCGCGCGCCCAACGCTGCATCGGCGCGCAGCAGCGCCAGCGCCCGCGCGCGCACCGCCTGTTCGGCCGCCATCATCGCGCACAGCCCGTCGGCGCCCGGCCTGCACAGCTTAGCGCCATGCGCCGCCAGGGTTGCCACAGCGCGGCAATCGCGGCGGGAGGCGCCCCGGCATCGCCGTCGCGCGCCTCATGCATATGGCGGATCAGGCGCAGCACCCCATGCCGGATCGCCTCGGGCAGCGCCCCCGGCTCCGCCGCCATCCCGGCGCGATAGCCGACGCGCACGCCCCGGCCCGCCGCCACTCCCGCCACATCGGGAGCCAGCGTCAGTCGCGCGCGGCCATCGCTCTCCATCTCCCTGCGATAATCGGCCGCATCCAGCAGTTGCTCGCCGCCATCCGGCAGGCGCAGCGCCACCAGATCGACCCCCGCCACCGGCCGCGCGCTCAGCCACAGCGCCGCGCGCGCGTCGCGCCATATTTCCTCCGCCGCCCGCTCGATCAGCCAGCGTCCGATAAAGGCCTCGCACATCTGGCTCGCCGCGCCGATCAGCCCCGCGACCACCGCATCATCGCCATCGGCGCCCAGCCGCAGCCAGCCGCGCGCCTCCGCCAGCGTGACCGCACCCGGCACGCTGCCTCCCGTTCCAAAATCCTGCATATCGCCCCTCGCTCCCCAGCCCGCGCCCTGCTCGCACCTTGTCTGCAATCTGTCCGCGCGGGGTCGGCGCCCGGTCCGTCCCCGAAAGGGCAGGGCACGAAAACCGGGCGCCCCATCGCACGCCAATGGTGATCAGCTGGCGGCGAATTTCATCAGCTTGATGGCGTTTGAATCGATGATCGCACCGCCCACCCTTTTGGTTGCATAAAAATGCACGAAGGGCTTGTTGCTGAAGGGATCACGCAAAATGCGCGTCTCGCCGCGGTCGGCGATCAGATAACCCGCGCGGAAATTGCCAAAGGCGATCGACAGGCTCCCCGCCGCCACATCGGGCATATCCTCGGCCTCAACCACCGGATAGCCGAGCAGCGTCGCCGCCTGCCCCGCCACCAGCCCCGGCTGCCAGACAAAGGCACCGTCGCCGGTCTTGAACGTGCGGATGCGCGCCAGCGTGTCCGAATTCATCACCCACACCGCCCCCTGGCGATAGGGGGGCTTCAGCGCATGGACCAGCTCGACCAGCTTGTCCTCCGGGTTCGACGCCGGGAAAGCCCCCGCCGCCCCGCTCGCGAGATGCTGCAGCGTGCCAAAGGCGCGCACCGCATCGCCTTCATTCGTCGTGGCATAGGACAGGAATCCCTTGGGCCGGTTGACCCCGTTGCCGCTGACAAAGGCCGCCCCTTCCGCCACGGCAAATTCGCGCCCGATCTCCTCGGCCAGCCACGCCTCGACGTCGAACATCGCATCGTCGAGCATCGCCTGACTCGCCGCCGGATTGGCATAAAGCTCTCCCGACGGCGGCGCGATCTCGGCGAGGCTGCGCGTCGCGGTTCCGGGGCGCGCCTCGCCCTCGCCAACCCATCCTGCCCCGGTCGATCCCGCGGCGACCAGCTTGCGATAACCGCTCGTCCCCGTCTGCACGACGCTGGCAATCGAACGGATCGGCGACAAGGATGTCAGCGTGCTCGCAATATGGCCGTCAATTTCGCGCGGCACCGCATAGCCGCCGTCGGCCCCGCTCGCCCCCGACAGGCTTTTCATCTCGACCCCCGCGTCGATCCCGCGCCTTACATAGCGCTCAACAAAGGCATCGCGCGCCGGATCATCCTCCGCCGCCTTGGCCCCATCGAGCGGCAGCCGCGCCGCCCCCACCGCCTGGGCATCGACCTGCCGCTTCAGCGCCGCAACCGAAGCTTTCAGCTCGTCCACCGCCTCTGCCGCCAACACCGCATCAAAAGCGCCTTCCAGCGCATCGGCCTTCACACCCATATCACCCATGCTCATTCTCCTTAAAAAATCCTCCCCATCGACTCGCGATGGGGAGGGGGACCGCGCCCTCAGGGCGTGGTGGAGGGGCCGCCGACTTCGACCCCAACATTTTCTTTCGTCACCCCGGGCTCGACCCGAGGCCCGCCTTCCTTTCACCTCGCGCCGGAAACCCCGCCCCGACGCTTCGCCCCCTCCACCGCGATCACCCGCGCCAGCGCCTGCATCGGCCGCGCCACCAGGCTCACCTCGGCAAGCTCCAGCGCGAGCAATTCACGCGGCGCCGTCCCGCGCGCGGCCCGCACCCGATATCCGAAGGACAATCCCGTCAGCGCCCCGCGCGCGACCAGCCCCGCCGCTGCCCCATGCGTCACCCGCGCGACAACGCGCAGCCCGCGCTTGTCCTCGGCCAAAGTCTCAATCGCGCCGATCACCGCGCCCGGCCGATGCTGCCACAGCAAGGGCACCACCCCCCGCTCCCGCAAACTGTCCGCAAAGGCCCCCGCGCGCACCACATCGCCCCCCCGGTCCGCCCGATCGAACACCGCCGCATAGCCCGCAAACCGAACCTCCCCCTCCCGCAAGAGGGAGGGGGTCGGGGGGTGGGCCGCGGGAAAGGAAAAAGTCCGCAGTGTCTCGCCCCTCTCCCCTGCGCTCTCTGCGCCTCTGCGCGAATCCTCCCCCTCCCTCCGCGCCTCCGCGCCTCCGCGCGAACCCTTTTCCCGTACCGCGCGCGCCTCCGCGCCCCGCACCGCCGCCCTCAACGCAGCAATCCCGGCAGCCCCAGCTTCACCGCCAGCCCGATCACCAGCAGCGCGAGCGACCCGCGCACCGCCCAGTCGACCGCGGCCTTCCACGCGCTTTGCTTCGCGTCGCGCCACGCCCCCAACAACTGCCGCAGATCGCCAATATCGCCGCGCGCCGCTTCATCGGCGAGGCCGAGGCGCGCCAGCGCCCGCCGCGCGCCCAGCTCGCTCGCCTCCTCGACCACCGCGCGCAGCAACGCCGCATCAAGCGCCCCCGGAACCCCGGACGCACCCGTCCCCGCCAGCGCGACCAGCCGCGCCAGAGCCTCTTCATCATCCATGTCGATCTCCAATATTCGTCATCCCGGACTTGATCCGGGATCCACAGCAGCGCCAATGTCCTGAACCCCGGATCGAGTCCGGGCTGACAAGGCCGGTTACGCGACCCCGAGCAACGCCTTCTTCTCCTCCGCCGTCAGCCAGTCGGCCCCCGACACCTCACGCCACAGCGCCATGCGGTCCTCCGCCAGCGCGGGCACCTTATCCAGATCGACGCGCAGCTCGGCGCCCTCGAACCAGCCCGCCAGTCCTTGCGAAATCGCCCCCAATATCTTCATGCACAGCGGCAGCACCGTCAGCCGCCACAGCGCGCGATTGGCCTCGCGATAATTGGCATAGGTCGCATCGCCCGGCAGGCCGAGCAGCATCGGCGGCACACCGAACGCCATGGCAATTTCGCGCGCGCTCGAATCCTTCAGCGCCAGAAAATCCATCTCGGCGGGCGACAGCGACAGCGCCTGCCATTTCAGCCCGCCTTCGAGCAGCAGGGGCCGCCCCGCATTAACGCCGCCCGAAAAACTCTCCGCCAGTTCCTCGCGCAATCGCTCGACCTGCTCCGCCGACAGCGCCGCGCCCTTGTCGCCCGGATCATGGACCAGCGCCCCCGACGGCCGCGCGGCATTCTCCAGCAGCGCGGCATTCCAGCGCGCCGCCGCATTATGCGCCGCCACCGCCGCCGCCGCCGCGCCCAGGCACCCCGCGCCATAATGATCGTCGAGCGGGTGCAGCGCCTTCACATGCACCACCGCGGGCCGCCCCGCCTCATCCTCCGCCGGCAGCAGCGCCGTCTCGCCCCCCGCCTTGTAGCGATAGGCAATGGGCCATCCACGCCGGTCGGCCTCGACCGTCACCCGCTCGGGGCGCAGCGCAAACAGCTCCGCCGCCGCGCCCGCGCCATCGGTCAAAATCTGCACATAGCCATTGCCATGCAGCAGCAATTGCGCCGCCAGCGTCTCGACCAGCCCCTGCCCCGCCGATGTCGCACGAACCAGCGCCGCCAGCGCCGGATCGCTCGCCGCGAGCGGCGCCGACCCCGCCGCCTCGGCCACCAGCCGTACCGCGCGCTGGACAATCGCATTGCCCAAATAGCCCGCGCGCACCTGCCCCTCCCACGAAAGAGGCGCGGGCGCCGACCAACTCCCATACACACGCGACAAAGCGGGCCGCGCAACCCCCTGCGCCGCCTTCCGGCCAAACCAGTTCATGCTTGTCTCCCTATGGCGTCCGCCCAGCAAAAAAGCCCGTCACCCCGGGCTTGACCCCCCTCGTCATCCCGGACGCGACCCGGCGCGTCATCCCGGGACTTGTTCCGCTTCGTCATCCCGGACTTGACCCGGTTCGTCATCCCGGACTTGATCCGGGATCCACTGCGACGCCGAAGTCATGGCCCCCGGGTCAAGCCCGGGGTGACGAACCTACGTCTCGATCATTCCCTGCGGCAAAACCTTGGGCGACCGCGCCCGAACACTGCCGTGGAGAGTCAGCCCCCGCACCCCCTCCCCGCTCGTGTCGAGCGAAGTCGAGACACGCCGCACCCCGCTCCCCGCTCAAACCCGCCGCACCCCCGGCACGCGCCCGCGCTGCATCCCGTCGAGCAGCGCCGCCACCGCCCAAACGCAGGCATCGGCCCGATCGGGCGAGCGGCCCGGTCCGGCATAGCCGCCGCCCATCTGCAGCCCGCACAGCTCATCCTCCAGCGCCTCAAACGCCCCCGCATGGACCACCGCGCCGCGTTCATAGGCGAGCGCGACCGGCTCCGCGCGCCGCGCCTTGCCGACGCTCGCATGCACTGCGACCACCGGCAGCGTCACCGACGCCGCGCGCAAGGTCGCCGCGACCATTTCGCCGCCCATATTGCTCTCGGCAATCACCCGCTCGGCGCCCCAGCGCGCCGCGGCGCTCGCGACCGCCTGTGCCCAGACGCCGGGCGCCGCCTTCTGGGCGCTCGCATCCTCGACCACCGCGATCCGCCCGTCGCGCAGCAGCGCCGCGACGATAATCCCGCAGGCATCGCCATGGCTCGTCGCAGGGGGATCGACTCCGATCACGACGCGCACCAGCTTGTCCGCCGCGCCCGCATCGACCCGGCAGCGTTCGATCAGCGCCCGGCTCCACAGCGCGCCTTCGGCATCCTCCAGCAATTCGCCGTCCAGTTCCTGCCGCCCCAGCCGCGTCCCGCCATAGCTTTCGAGCATCGCCGCGACGAAATTATCGGGCAGATAGGGATTGTCGCGCGTCGCCCCGCGCGTTTCGACCAGCCCCGGAGCCGCCATGATCTTGCGCATCACCGCATTGGGCCGCGGCGTCGTCGTCACCACCGCGCGCGGGCATTCCCCCCGCCGCAGCCCCAGCATCAGATTGTCCCATACCGCGACCCCGCCGCGCCATTTGGCCAGCTCGTCGCACCAGGCGGCATGATGTTCGGGGCCGCGCAATTCCTCCCCGGCTTCGGCCGAATAAAGCGTCGCCACCCCCCCGCCCGGAAAGCGCAACTCGCGCCGGCTCGGATACCAGCGTGGGCGTTCGCCCAGCCGCGCGAGCGCAATCAGCCCGCTTGGCCCCTCGACCATCACCCGCTGCCCATCGGCCAGCGTCGCGGCGACCAGCGCGATGCGCGCGTCGGGAACGGCGCGCATATATTCGCTCACCCATTCGGCGCCCGCGCGCGTCTTGCCAAATCCGCGCCCCGCGCGGATCAGCCAGATGCGCCAGTCGCCCGCAGGCTCGCGCTGTCCATCCAGTTCAAAGCCATACCAGCGCGCCGCCAGCTCGCCGCGCTGCGCCAGATTCAACCCGCGCAGCACAAAGCGCCGCGCGTCCACATCCATGGTGCGAAGCTGCGCCATCAAATCGTCGGAGCGGCGCTGGCGCGAGCGGATATCGCTCTCCAGCCCCGCGGCCTTCTTCCCCGCTCCGGTCCCGCGCGCCATTTCAACCGCCCTGCTTCGGCGCGGGTTTCGCCCTCGCGCCGGTCAGCCTGGCCTTGCCGTCGCCGATCGCCGCGAGCCGCGCCTTGCGCCGCTTGACCATCGCGATGCGCTTCATCAGCACCGCGTCGGTTTCCTCCTGGCTCGCCAGCCGCGGCGGCGTCCAGCCGCGCGCGCGCCCGCCGACCACGCTCTGGCGATGCTTGTTCATCACATCAATCGCCTGATCGACGCTCATCTTCACAATCGGCTCGCTCGGCTCATCCAGCTCCAGCTCGCCCACGACTTCGAGCGCGCGGCGCAGCAACGCCATGTCGAGCCGCTCATATCCCTGCACCAGCGCTTCCTGCCATTGCGCCGCAAATTCGGGGTCGCGCCGCCGCAGCCCATAGGCCGCCGTCGGCCCCAGCCCCGCCGCCCGATGCGCGCGCCCGACATGACAGCTATGCGCCAGCTCGGTCAGAAAGGCGCGCTTACGCGCCGCCGTCCACCCGCTCGCGCGCCGCTTGCGAAGCTGCAGGGGCACATTCTCATGCGACCCGATCACATCCTCCACCTCATCCCTTGCCACCGCCCATCTCCCACGAAAAAGGGCCGCACGCCCCAAAGGCGCCGGCCCGACTCGCATTTCTGCATGATGTGACATATGTGCCATATCAGCGTGACGATGTCAAGATATTTTAACCCATATGGATAAAATCATCCTTCTCCCGCAAAGTCACTCCTCCCCCACACGATCCCTCCTCCTACGCCTCGTCACCCCTCCCCCACCTCGTCACCCCGGACTTGATCCGGGGTCCAGCACCACCCACCGCCCCAGGCGCCGGCGTCATTGCGAGCCCGGCAAAGCCGGGAGAAGCAATCTCCAGCTATCGCCCCGGCTTACCGATCATCGGCGGCGGCCTCCTTCGTCCGCAGCAGTTCCGGGCGCCCCCGCAACATAGGAATTTGCCATGATGCGGCGTCATCGCCAACGCGCCGCCTCCCCTCGCGCCCCGCTTGACCTTATAGCGACTTCAACCTTTATGGCGCGCCAACCTGCCGCGCCGTCGATGGCGCGGTTCCTGTCGGCGGAGTATAGGCGTGACCACCCCTTCCAAGATTCTTTCCGTCGCGGCAGCGGCGCTCGCATGGAGCCTCGCGCTCTGTCCCATGGAGGCTGCCGCGCAGCATGCTGACGCGCCCTCCGACGCTCACGACGCCCATGACGCCCACGAAGGCGAGGAAGAGATTCTCGTCCAGGCCACCCGTTCAGGCCGGCGTGTGCAGGATGAGGTGATCCGCGTCGATGTCATCAATCGCGAAGAGATTGAAGAAAAGCTGCTGATGACCCCCGGCAATATCTCGATGCTCGTCGCCGAAACGCCGGGCGTTCGGGTCCAGCTCAGCTCGGCGGCATTGGGCTCCTCGAACATCCGCATGCAGGGTATGGCGGGGCGCTATACGCAATTGCTGTCCGATGGCCTTCCGCTTTATGGCGGCCAGCCCTCCTCGATCGGCCTGCTGCAAATCCCGCCGACCGATCTCGGCCAGGTGGAGGTGATCAAGGGCAGCGCCTCGGCGCTTTACGGCCCGTCGGCGCTTGGCGGGGTCATCAACCTCGTCTCGCGCCGCCCGCGCGCCGAGGCTCAGGCCGAAATGCTGTTCAACCTCACCAGCCGCGATGGCCAGGACATCACCGGCTATGGCGCCCTTCCCCTCAGCCCGAACATCAGCGCGTCGCTGACCGGGGGCTATCATCGCCAGACCCGCCAGGATCTCGACGACGACGGCTGGATCGACATGCCCGGCTATGAACGCTGGACCGTCCGCCCCCGCCTTTTCTGGGAAGGCGATGATGGCGCCAATCTGTTGCTGACCGCGGGCGCCATGACCGAGGATCGCGTCGGCGGCACGCTGCCGGGGCAGGACATGCCCGATGGCCAGCCCTTCCCGCTGACGCAGGACAGCCGCCGCTATGACGCCGGGCTGCTGACCGAAATTCCTATCGAAGGCATCGGCACGCTTCACGCCCGCGCATCGGTGATGGCACAGCGGCACCGCCAGCACTTCGGGACCGACCGCGACACGAGCCGCCAAACCACCTATTTCGGCGAAGTCTCGCTCGGCGGCACCCAGGGGGCGACCAGCTGGCGGGCCGGCACCGCGCTTCAGGCCGACCGCTATCGCTCGCGCGCCTTCCCCTCCTTCGATTATCGCTACACCGCTCCCGCCCTTTTCGGCCAGGTCGAACAGGAGTTGAGCGACGATATTCTGCTGGCGGCCAGCGCGCGCGCCGATTTCCACAGCGAATATGGCACGCATCTCAGCCCGCGCCTGTCGGCCCTTTATCGCCCCGGCGCCTGGACGGTCCGCGCCTCGGTGGGCAAGGGCTTTTATGCCCCTACCCCCTTTGTCGACGCGATAGAGGCAGCGGGCCTCGCGCGGCTCGAACCGCTCGGCAACCTCAAGGCGGAAACCGCGACGACCGCCGCGCTCGACCTGGGCTATGCCGCGAACGGGCTGGAAGCGAACGTCACCCTCTTCGCCTCCGACATCGACCATGGGCTCCAGCTTCAGACCGTCGATACCGACCGCGTCCGCCTCATCAACGCCGACGGGACGACGCGCACGCGGGGCGCCGAACTGATGCTGCGCTATCGCTGGCAATCCTTTTCTCTCACGGGCAGCTATGTCCTCGTCGATGCGCACGAACCCGCCCCGTCGGGCGCCGGGCGCCGCCCGGTCCCGCGCACCCCGCGCCACACCGCCGGCCTCGTCGGCATGTGGGAAGAACATGGCAAGGGCCGGGTCGGGATCGAGGCCTATTATACCGGCCGGCAACCCCTCGACGATAATCCCTATCGCACCCACAGCCGTCCCTATTTCGAACTGGGCGCGCTCGCTGAAATCGTCCTTGGCAGGATCAGCCTGTTCGTGAATGCCGAAAATATCCTCGATATCCGCCAGACCAAATATGATCCGCTGCCCCTTCCCGCGCGCGCTCCCGACGGGCGATGGACCGTCGACGCATGGGGGCCGATCGACGGCTTTGTCGTCAATGGCGGCGTGCGGTTCAAATTCGGCGCGGGTCATTGAGCCTGTGCGATCGGGGGGTTAAGCCATGATCGCACAAAAAACAGCGCGATTAAGGGGCGATCATCATGCGCATCGGCGAACTCGCGGCCACCACGGGCACAAGGGCGGCCACCATCCGCTATTATGAAAAAGAGGGGCTGCTGCCTCCCCCGGCCCGCACCGCATCCAATTATCGCAGCTATGGCGCGGCGCACCGCCAGCGCCTCTCCTTCATCCGCCGCGCGCGCGACCTCGGCTTCCGGCTGGACGATGTCCGCGAACTGCTCGCGCTTTCGGACGACGCGAGCCAGCCCTGCGACGCCGTCGACCGCATCGCCACCGCCCACCTCGACGCCATCGACGCCAAAATCGCCGACCTCGGCAAAATGCGCGCCGAAGTCGCCCGCATGATCACCTCCTGCCACCAGGGCAAGATCAGCGACTGCCGCATCATCGAAACCTTGGGCCCGCCCGATCGCTAAGGGTGAAGGGTTTGCCCCGGGCCGCACCCACCGCCCCCACCATCGTCACCCCGGACTTGATACGGGGCTCGCCTTCCCTCCCCACTTCGTCACCCCGGACTTGATCCGGGGTCCATCCCCGCAACGACGCGCATCCCCCCTCACGCCGCATCGTGAAAGATCACCCCCAGCGTGTGCCGCGCGCCGCTTCGCACTTCGCTTACCCCGTGGCGCATCGTCACGCGGTAATCACCGCGCGTGCCGCGCACCGGGCGCTGGTTCACCGCAAAAATCACCGCATCGCCCTGCCCCAGCGGCACGACGCTGGCGCGCGATTGCATGCGCGGGCGCTGTTCGGTCAGGATGAACTCGCCGCCGGTGAAATCGCTTCCCGGCGCGGACAGCAGCAGCGCCGCCTGCAAGGGAAAGGCGAGCGCGCCATAAAGATCCTGGTGCAGGCAATTATAATCGCCGGGGCCATAGCGCAGCAGCAGCGGCGTCGGCCGCCTCTGGCCCGCCGCATGACAGCGCGCGGCATAGGCGTCATGGTCGGCAGGAAAATCCGCCGCCTGCCCCAGCCGCGCCGCCCAGCGGTTCGCTACCTTGGCCAGCGGCGGGTAAAGCGCCGCGCGGAGCAACTGCACCAGCGGCGGCAGCGGATAGGCGAAATAGCGATATTCGCCGCGCCCGAAACCGTGGCGCGCCATATGCACGCGGCTGCGAAAGCCTGCCTCCTGCCCGTAAAGCGCCGCCAGCGCCGTGCAGGCTTCGGCATCGAGCAGGCCGGGGACCAGCGCCCAGCCGTGCGCGTCGAGCGCCTCGGCCACCGCTGGCCAGTCGATGGCGGCGATCCGCGCGGGCAAGGCCGCTTGGCCGGTGGAAAATTGCGGGTCGGGGAAAGAAGCGGGTTCAGCAGATGTCATGCCCCGCCTGCTGCCACGCCCCTGTCGCGCGCCGCGCCCCGTTTCTTGCGGTCAAAGCCGCGCCTTCATTCCCCGCTCGGCGCGTCCTTCGCCCGCTTCGCCCGCGCATGCATTTCGGCCCACAAGGCATCGGTTCCCGCCTCCTGCGCCTTGTTCACATATTGCGAGGCGACCAGCCATCCCTTGATCGGATGCAGCGCCAGCAGGCACGGCACGATCATCAGCGGCGCCGAAATGATCAGATGCGCCCACCATGCAGGCTCCAGCGCCACCTCGAACCACACGACCAGAAACAACAGCGGAAAGGCGATAAAACACAGCGAAAAAAAAGCCGGCCCATCATCCGGCGCCGCAAAATCATAATCCAGCCCGCAAACCTCGCACCGGTCGGCCACTTTCAACCAGCGGCGAAACATCCGTCCCTCGCCGCATTGCGGGCAGCGCCCACGCCAGCCTGCTTCAAAAATCCACCGCCATTTGGCGCGCGCATCCTCTGTCACCACGGCCTCGACAATCTCCGGCCTCACCGTTTCCTTCCCGGCCATCGGCGGGGGCGCAGGGTCGGGGGCGGCTGGCGGCATGACGGGAAAATCCTTCTCGGGCTGACACCCCATATTAACATGCCGCCGTTTAGGAAAGCCGGGGACCAAAGCAATTGGACGAAATGCCCACCCGCCCGACTTGGGTTCGTGGGGCAGGATGAAGGTTTGACAGACGCGCCCTCAATCGGCAGTTTCGCGCCGCAAATCACATCCGTCATCGTTCAATAGGAAAAGGAGACGCCCACCGTCCCGGGCTCGCCATGCGCAATATCACGACCGAAACTCTGGCCACAACGCTCGACCTCCCTTTTCTGGAGCATCTTCCGCCTTGGGGCGAAGCGCTCGTCGGGCTCGCCATTTTGTTCGGCCTCGCCTGGATCGGCAATTTCGTCGTCAAACATGTCATCCTGCGCATCGCGCGGCGCTGGCTGCCCCACGACGGACCGACCCCGCTGCCGATTGCCGCCCGGCTCGCCCATGTCGTCCCGGCGATCATCATCTCGAACGGCATATCAGCGGTTCCCCACCTCCCAGCGCCCCTTGTCACGCTGATTTCCAATGTGGTCGCCGCCTCGATCATCCTGTTCGTCGCCATGGCGATCAGCAAGGCGCTGACGCTGGGGAATGCAATCTATAATCAGCGCGCCGCCGATGCCGCGAGCCGCCCGATCAAGGGCTATATTCAGCTTCTGAAGATCGGCCTCTATTCGGGCGCCGCCATATTGATCGGCGCGGCGCTGATGGACCAGTCGCCGCTCATCCTCCTTTCGGGCCTCGGCGCGATGGCCGCGGTCGTCATGCTGGTGTTCAAGGATACGATCCTGTCGCTCGTCGCTTCGGTCCAGCTGACCTCGAACGACATGCTGCGCGTCGGCGATTGGATCGCCATGCCCGCGCTCGATGCCGATGGCGATGTGATCGACATCGCGCTGCACACCGTGAAGGTGCAGAATTGGGACAAGACGATCACGACCATCCCGACACACCGGCTGATTTCGGACAGTTTCAAAAATTGGCGCGGCATGTCCGAATCGGGCGGGCGGCGGATCAAGCGCGCGCTCCAGATCGACCAGAGCAGCATCCGCTTTCTGACCGCCGATGAAAAACAGGCGCTGCGCCGCTTCCACCTTCTCGACGCCTATCTGGCCGACAAGGAAAATGAGCTCGGCGAATGGAACGCCCGGCTGGAAAAAGAGGGGCGCGATCCCGTCAACGCGCGGCGCGTCACCAATATCGGCACCTTCCGCGCCTATGTTTACGCCTATTTGCGCGCGCATCCGCGGCTGGCGCAGGATATGACCTTGCTCGTCCGGCAACTCGAACCCACGGCGCAGGGGCTGCCGCTCGAAATCTATTGCTTTACCGCCACCACGGTCTGGGCCGATTATGAGCAGATCCAGTCGGATATTTTTGACCATATGCTCGCCATCCTGCCCGAATTTTATCTTGGCGTGTTTCAGGAACCCGGCGGCCGCGACATGCGTGCGCTCTTCGCCTCCGGCGCCGCCTCGCTCGCCGCCCCCGACAAGGGACCGACCGCCTGAAGCCCCCCGTCATTGCGAGCCCGGCGAAAGCCGGGCGAAGCAATCTCCAGCCATCGGCAAAGGACCGCCGCGCGCCCGCCGCCCCATCTCGCCAAAAGCCGAAAAAACTGCTAAACGCCCACCGTCCCCGCTTCTTGCGGGGCCCGCGCCCGCCGCGCTCCCATCACCAAAGGATGACAGCCATGGACATGCTTCCGACCGCAAAGCCCGCCTGCCTTGCTACTGCGAAAGCCCTTGTCCATGCCTGCCCATCCCTCGATCACCCTTGCCAATCTTCACTGGTCCACGCCTGACGGCACCCCGGTCCTTTCGGGCCTAGACCTTCAATTTGCGCGCGAGCGCACCGGCCTTGTCGGACGCAATGGTGTCGGTAAAACGACGCTGCTCGGCCTGATCGCTGGCACGCTCACCCCCGCCGCGGGGCATGTCAGCGTCGCGGGCCGCCTTGCCATGCTGCACCAGTCGGTCCAGTCCGAACCCGGCGACCAGATTGCCGACCTCTTCGCCGCTCGCCCCGCCCTCACCCTGCTGCAAAGGGCAGAGGCCGGCGCCGCCAGTGCCGACGATCTCGCCGCCGCCGACTGGATGCTGGAGGCACGCATCGCCGAGGCGCTCACCGCCACCGGTCTGCCGCCGCTCGCGCCCGACACCCCGCTCGCCGCGCTGTCGGGGGGCCAGCGCACGCGCGCCGCGCTTGCGGCCGCCATGTTTAGCGCCCCCGACTTCCTCCTCCTCGACGAGCCGACCAATAATCTCGACCGCGAGGGACGCGCCGCAGTTCACGCGCTCTTGCGCGATTGGCGCGGCGGCGCACTGGTTGTCAGCCACGACCGCGAACTGCTTGAGGAAATGGACGCCATCGTCGAACTCACCACGCTGGGCGCGCGCCGCTATGGCGGCGGATGGAGCGCCTATCGCGCGCAGAAAAAGGTCGAACAGGCCGCCGACGCACAAGCGCTGGCAGAGGCCGAGAAGCAGCTCGCTACCGTTCAGCGCCGAACCCAGGTTGCGCGCGAACGTCAGGCGCGCCGCGACGGCAGCGGGCGCCGCATGGCCGCCGGGGGCGATATGCCGCGCATCTGGCTCGGCCAGCAAAAGCGCCGGGCGGAGGAAAGCGCCGGCGCCGCGCAGCGGCTCGCCCAGCGCCAACAGGCCGAGGCCGCCGAAAGACTGGCGGAGGCATCAGGCCGGATCGACCATATCGACCCGCTCGCCGTCGCGCTGCCTCCGACCGGCCTGCCCGCAACGCGCCGCGTGCTGATGCTTGACCATGTCCGCTTCGGCTATAAGCCCGCTCGTCCGCTTTTCCGCGACATCAGCCTGGTAATGGAGGGGCCCGAACGGGTTGCGCTCGCCGGACCCAATGGTTCGGGCAAGTCGACCTTGCTCGCGCTTGCGGCGGGACGGCTCACCCCTTGGCGCGGCAGTGCGCGCATCGCGGTCCCTTACGCCTTTTTCGACCAGACGCTCTCGCTGCTTGACCCCACGCTGTCGATCGCCGAAAATTTCCGCGCGCTCAATCCCGGCACGACCAATAATCAATGCCGCGCCGCCCTCGCCCGTTTCCGCTTCCGCGCCGCATCCGCCGACGCCCGGGTCGCGCACCTCAGCGGCGGCCAGATGCTGCGCGCCGCGCTCGCCTGCACCCTCGGCGCGCCCACCCCGCCGATGCTGCTTTTGCTCGACGAGCCGACCAATCATCTCGACCTCGATTCGCTCGCCGCGGTCGAGGAAGGCCTCGCCGCCTATGACGGCGCGCTGCTCATCGTCAGCCACGACCCCCATTTCCTCAACGCCATCGGCATCGACCGCGAAATCGAACTCCCACCCCCAGCCGCGCCCTGACCATCGACAGGAACGGGATAAAGCCCGCAAGGCTCTGGTTTCACGCGGAGGCGCGGAGGCGCGGAGAATGGCTCCAGGCGGACAGGCCCATCATCGCGCCCAATAATCAAAGGCCAATTGCTGCTGCGCCCGAATGAATTTCGTCGCCTCCGCGCCTTCCCACGGCCCCTCATAGCCGAGCATCAGCGCAGTGCCACCGACCCACCAGCCTTGCCCGGGCAGCCGGTCGCTCTCGCGCACCACCAGCACGGCCAAATCAGGCTCGCCGTCCGCCGCGCACAATCGGTCGACCTCGCCCAGCGTCTTGCAAAGCGCGCGCATCTTGGGCCGGGTAAAGCGAAAGCCCAGTTCGCCCAGTATTTCCGAATAGCTGACGCTGCGCCCTTCGCGCGCCGCCTCGGTCAATATCGCACGGAGACGCGGGGCATCGCCCAGTGCTGCCGCATCGGCGGGCACGATTGCCGCGCCCAGTCCTTCATCGCCCGATTGTCGCTTCGCCATGTCCCTTCATGGCGCAGCGATGCGCGCCTGAAAAGAGGACGCCGCCGCTATCCGACGAAGGCACGCTCGATCACATAGTCGCCGGGCGAAGCATTCGAGCCTTCGGTAAAGCCCAGCGCCTCGAATCGCGCGCCAAGGTCGCGGATCATCGCCATGCTGCCGCACATCATGATGCGATCGGTCGCGGGATCGAACTGCGCAGGTCCGCTCAGCGGATGGCCGAACAGTCGCCCCGAATCGATCAGCGCGTCGATTCGTCCTTCGTTGCGAAAGGATTCGCGCGTGACGGTGGGCAGATAGTGAAATTGCAGCAGCGCCTGATCCTGCACCAGCGGATCGCCCGCAAGCTGGCTTTCCAGCTCGTCGCGATAGGCCAGGTCGCTGACCTGCCGCACGCAATGGACGATCTGCACCTGGTCGAAGCGATCGTAAATATCGGGGTCACGCGCGAGGCTGAGGAAGGGGGCAAGCCCCGTCCCCGTTGACAGCATGAACAGGCGTTTGCCGGGCAGCAGCGCATCGGCAACCAGCGTCCCCGTCGGCTTGCGCCCCAGATAAAGGGGGTCGCCGGGCTGGATTTTCTGAAGGCGCGAGGTCAGCGGCCCGTCGGGCACCTTGATCGACAGAAATTCCAGCTCATCGGCATAGGCGGGGCTGGCGATCGAATAGGCGCGCAGCAAGGGCCGCCCTTCGCCGCCGGGCAGGCCGATCATGACAAATTCGCCCGAGCGGAAGCGAAAACTGGCCGGACGGCTGATCGAAAAGCTGAACAAATGTTCGTTCCAGTGCCGCACTTTCAGCACCTCCTCGACAGTCAACGCCGCGGAAGGGGCCAGCTTGGCGGCTTCGGCGATACGATCGCTCATGCAAAATATCCTGAACAGGGAGAGAGAATATGGCGGCGCTTATACGCTATTGCGATTTAATTGCAATAATTCCCAGCACCGTCGCGGCGCATATGGTAATGCAAAGCCGTCTCGCCAACCCCCCCGATACATCTTTGCCATGGCGACCCAGCCTTGCTATCGCCGCGCGGCAATGGCGAACGATATCGACGATCATCTTCCTTCGGCCCCCGGCGACAGCATAGACACCAGGTTCGACAGCGCGCTGTCCGAACGCTATCTTGTCTATGCGCTGTCGACGATCACCGCGCGCTCGCTTCCCGATCTGCGCGACGGGTTAAAGCCGGTTCACCGCCGCCTCTTGTGGGCGATGCGGTCGATGCGCCTCGACCCGGGCCAGGGGTACAAGAAATCGGCGCGCGTCGTCGGCGATGTCATCGGTAAATTCCACCCGCATGGCGACACCGCCGTTTACGATGCGATGGTCCGGCTCGCGCAGGATTTTTCGCTGCGCTATCCGCTTGTCGACGGCCAGGGCAATTTCGGCAATATCGACGGCGATAATGCCGCGGCCTATCGCTATACAGAGGCGCGGCTGACGCGCGTTGCGGTCGATCTGATGCAGGGCCTTGACGAAGGCACGGTCGATTTCCGCCCCACCTATAATGGTGAGGATGAAGAGCCGGAGATCATGCCCGGCCTCTTCCCCAATCTGCTTGCCAATGGCTCCAGCGGCATTGCTGTCGGCATGGCGACGAACATCCCGCCGCACAATGCCGCCGAGGTGATTGACGCCGCGCTTCTGCTCATCGACAATCCCAAGGCCGAGCTTTCCGAGCTGCTCGCCCATGTCCGGGGCCCGGATTTTCCCACCGGCGGCATTTTGGCCGACAGCGCCGAAACTATCGCCCATGCCTATGAAACCGGCCGCGGCAGTTTCCGCGTCCGTGCGCGCTTTTCCACTGGCCGGGGCGAAGATGGCGCCTGGGAAGAAACGGGGATTGAAAAGCTCGCCGGCGGCACCTGGCAGCTTGTGGTCAGCGAAATCCCCTATGGGGTCGCCAAGGGCAAACTGATCGAACAGATCGCCCAGCTTATTGCCGACAAGAAATTGCCGATCCTCGACGATGTGCGCGACGAAAGCGCCGAGGATCTGCGCATCGTCCTCGTCCCCAAAAGCCGCAATGTCGATCCCGACGTGCTCAAGGAAAGCCTGTACCGGCTCAGCGACCTTGAAAATCGTTTCGGGCTCAATCTCAATGTTCTGGACGCAACGCGCACGCCAAAGGTGATGGGGCTGCATCAGCTTCTCACCGAATGGCTCCAGCATCAGATCATTGTCCTTGTGCGCCGCGCCGAACATCGCATCGGCAAGATCGACGACCGGCTCGAGCTGGTCGCGGGCTATCTCATCGCCTTCCTCAACCTCGACCGGGTGATCGAGATCATCCGCACCGAAGACGAGCCAAAGGCGGTGATGATCGCCGAATTCAGCCTCACCGACCGGCAGGCCGAGGCGATCCTCAACATGCGGCTGCGCAGCTTGCGCAAGCTTGAGGAAATGGAACTGAAACGCGAACAGGATGCGCTCGCTGCCGAGCGCGAGGATCTGGCGAAGCTGATCGACAGCCCGGCGCGCCAGCGCACCCGGCTCAAACGCGACCTCGCCGCGCTACGCGCTATCTATGGCCCGGACACCGCGATCGGCGCGCGCCGCACCACCTTGGCAGAGGCCGCCCCGACACGCGACATTCCGCTCGATGCGATGATCGAGAAGGAACCCGTCACCGTCATCCTGTCGAAACGCGGCTGGATTCGCGCACAGCGCGGCCATGTCACGCCCGAAAATTGGGCCGATTTCAAATTCAAGGAAGGCGATGAACTGGCCTTCGCCGTTCATGCCCAAACCACCGACAAGCTCCTCATCGCCGCCAGTGACGGGCGTTTCTACACTGTCGGCGCCGACAAATTGCCCGGTGGGCGCGGCTTTGGCGAACCGCTTCGGCTGATGGTCGATATCGATTCGGACGCGCGCATCGTCGCGATGATCCCGGTCGTCCCCGAAGGGCGGCTGCTCCTCGCCTCCTCGACCGGCCATGGCTTCATCGCCCAGATGAACGACGTCACCGCCGAAACGCGAAAGGGGCGCAATGTCGTCAATCTGAAGCCCAAGGCGCATCTGGCGCGCGTGCGCGTGCTTGCGCCCGATCATGACAGCGTCGCGGTGGTCGGCGAAAATCGCAAGCTCGTCGTCTTTCCGCTCGCCGAAGTGCCGGTGATGACGCGCGGACAGGGGGTGATGCTGCAACGCTATCGCGACGGCGGCCTGTCCGACGTCACCAGCTTTGCCTTTGCCGAAGGATTAAGCTGGACGATGGGCGGCGACAGCGGGCGAACCCGCACCGAAACGGACCTGACCCCCTGGCGCGTCGCGCGCGGCGGATCGGGCCGGATGCCGCCCACCGGATTCCCCCGAAACAACCGATTCGATTGACTTTTTTACCCGTTATAAACAGCTTCTTTACTTCCCTCCCCCTAGGCATGGGTCAATGGGGAAAGGTCACATAAAACCCTTAGTCATGCCTATTGATAGCACCGGCTCAGACCGGCCCATCTTAGCCGTCGGCTGGATCGACGCACTACCCGTTCCGGCGGCTCTGATCCGCCCCCTGTCGCGCGGGCTTTTCAGCCTTCATGCCAGCAATGCCGCCTTCGACCGCCTCGGCCTTACTCCCACGACTGCCCATCTTCCTCCCCCACTCGTCGCCGCGCTCGAACGGGCTGCGAATCAGCCTGAGGACCGCCAGGAGTTTTCCTGTCAGATTGGCGAGGGAATTACGGCGCGCGATCTTCGCGGCTCCATCGGCCCATTGCCCTGCACCGCAGACGAAGAGGGCGCCGCCCCTATCTTCCTGCTGACCTTCATCGACCGCACGCAGGAAATGATGACCGAGCGCAATTTGCGCCGCGAACTCGTCTCCGACAGCCTCACCGGCCTTCCCAACCGCGCGGGCTTTGAGGAAATGGTCGAACAGCGGGAGATTGACGAAACCCATACCGAACATGCGATATTGCTCCTCGATCTCGCGCGCTTCAGCCGGATCAATGAACATATCGGGCCGCTGGCCGGGGACGAGTTGATCATCACCGTCGCCCGGCGTCTCAAATCCAGCTTGCGCCCCGGCGACATTTTGGCGCGCACCGGCGGCGATGAATTTGCCATTTCGACGTTGATTGCGGGGGGCCGCGCCGATGTGCGCGAACTGGCGCGGCGCATCCGCAGCTGTTTCGACCATCCCTTTCGCATCGGCGAACTGAAGGTCAGCGTCGATTGCGCGCTCGGCTGCGCGATCCAGCCTTATGCCAAGGCCCATATCGCCGATCAGCTTCGCCAGGCGCAAATCGCGCTCAAACGCGCCAAGCAGACCGACCGTATCGAAATGTACGAACCCGAAACAGCGATGCTGTCGGACAATCGCTTCGGCCTCGAAACTGCGCTGCGCAGCGCGATCGAAGAGGATCGGCTGCAGCTGGCCTTTCAGCCGCTGATCGAGCTGGCCACGGGCCGCGTTTCGGGGTTCGAGGCGCTGGCACGCTGGGATGATGAGGCGGGCAAGGCGATCTCGCCTTCCGAATTCATCCCCATTGCCGAAGATTCGGGGCTGATCGTCCCGCTGGGACAATGGGCGATTACCAAGGCGGCGGCGATGCTCGCCGAATGGGATCGTGAAAATGGCACACCGGTCGATTGCTATGTCTCGGTTAATGTCTCGGCGATTCAGCTTGTACGCGACGATGTGGCGCAGGTGGTCCGCCACGCCCTCGCCGCTCAGGGTATCGGCGGCGAAAGGCTGATGATCGAACTGACCGAAAGCGCGATTATCGGCGACCCCGACCGCGCGATGGCGGTGCTCAGCGAACTAAAGGCGCTCAACGCCCGTATCGCGATGGATGATTTCGGCACGGGCTATTCGAACCTCGCCTATCTCCAGCGCCTGCCGATCGACGTGCTCAAGATCGACCGCAGCTTCGTCGAACATATGGTCGAGGATCGCGACAAGGTCGCCATCGTCCGCACCATCCAGAGCCTGGCCGAAGTGCTGGGGATGAAGACCACCGCCGAAGGGGTCGAAACCACCGAACAGGCGCGCCTCCTCTCGGCGCTTGGTTGCGACTTCGGTCAGGGCTTTCTCTTTGCCCGCCCGCTTGCTCCTGCCGAGGCGATTGATTGCTGGCGGCGTTCGCTCACCGACCCGATTTTCTGATCGACCAACTCCGCAACACGCGCAGCGTCCGGAAAATTTTCGGCCACCCAGGCAGCTTCCACCGCTTTCAAAATATGCGCCACCTCCGGCCCGGCGGCGATGCCGCGTGCGACAATATCGCCGCCCTTGATCGGCAAGTGCGGGACAGTCCACCCGGCCAGATCGGCCGCCGCCGCACGCACGCCCGCTTCATCGACAGCCAGCAGATACAAGTCGCGCGCCGCGTCGATACCGGCCCGGTGAGCAAGCTGGCGCACAGGGGGCAACGCGCCTTCGCCGCGCCCGGCCAGCGCGACCAGATGCGCCCGCTGCCGCTTCGACAGGCGCAGGCGGCTTGCCACCTGTTCGGCCAAGGCGGGCTCAGCAGGCAGCAATGCAGCGAGCCGGCGCAGCGCGGCCGGCGCTTCCTTCACCGCCGCCTCATTGGCCAATAATCGGTCTAGCCCCGCGCGATAATCCGCCGCCATTTCGGGCAGCAGCACGGCGAAAATCCCGTCCTCCTCCATCTGGCACACGATGGCGCGCGGGTCGGGCAGCGCCAATATCTTGGTCAGCTCATCGGCGATGCGCTCACGCGACAGGCTTTTGAGCGAATGGCGCGCCGCAACCGCCGCCGCATGGCTCGCCGGGTCCAGCTCCCCCCCTCCAAAGCGCGCGGCAAAGCGGTAAAAGCGCAGGATCCTCAGATGATCCTCGGCAATGCGCGTCGCCGCATCGCCGATAAAGCGGATGCGCCGCGCCGCCAGATCGGCGAGGCCACCGAACCAGTCCTCGACCACACCCGTATCCGCATGGGCATAAAGCGCATTGATCGTAAAATCGCGCCGCGCCGCATCCTCGCGCCAATCCTCGGCAAAGGCGACCGTCGCGCGGCGACCATCGGTCGCAACGTCGCGGCGCAGCGTCGTGATTTCATGCCGGTCGCCGCTGGCAATGGCGGTAATCGTGCCATGGGCGATGCCGGTCGGGATCACCTTGATATCCGCCGCCGTCAATCGCTCCATCACGGCTTCGGGGTGCAGCGGGGTCGCCAGATCAATGTCGGTAACGGGCAGGCCCAACAGCGTATCGCGCACCGCCCCGCCAACGATACGCAGTTGCTCCGCGCCCAGCGTATCGACGATGCGGCGCAGTCCCGCGCGCGTCCGCCACGGGCTTTCGGGCAGGCGCGTCACCGGTGCCACTCGGGCGGCAGGCGCTTCGCCAGATTGATGATGATATCCGCCGTCACGCCCCAGATCCGCCGCCCCTGCCAATGCATGTCATAATAACGGCGCAGCCGGCCCTGCCAATGCGCCTCATGCCGCTCATAATTGGCGGGGTTGAACAAATGTTCCATCGGCACCTCGAACCATTCCTCGACCTCGTCGGGATTGGGGTCGAGGGGCAGGTCGGGGGGAATCACCCCCAGCACCGGGGTGATATGATAGCCGCTGCCCGAGCGATAGGCGTCCGCAGTTCCCGCAATCGCCACATCGCGGCGATCCAGCCCGATTTCCTCCTCGGCCTCGCGCAGCGCGGCGTCGATCACATCGCGGTCGCCGGGATCGACCTTGCCGCCGGGAAAGGCGACCTGCCCCGCATGGGCACGCAGCCATTGCGGACGCTGGGTCAATATCACGCCGGGTTCGGGCCGGTCGGTCAGCGCGATCAGCACCGCCGCATCGCGCAGCCGCTCGCCGGGTTCCAGCAAATACCCCTCATCACCGCTTTCGGCGGGGAGCAGATTGTCCAGCGCCGCGCATAATTTGCCGGACAGCATCAGCGATCCACCAGCGGAAAACAGGCCCCGTCGGACCAGATGGACAAGGGATCATTCGCCTCGGCCAGCGCCATCTCAACGAGCTCATAATAAAGCGCGCGGTCAATCCGCGCCTCCAGCCCGTTGCCGATCGCGCCGCGCACATGCAGACGCGGGTCGGGCCGGTCGGGGTCGGCGCCAAAAGACAGCGGATGCTCCGCCCCCGCAATCACCAGATCGTCGGTGTTCAGCCGGAAAACAAGCGTCCGCTTGTTGCCATCGCCCTCGCATTTCATCTCGACCGCGCGAAAGGGCAGGTCTTCGACCTCGATATTCAGTTTTTCTGCTGGCGTTACAAGGACATAGCCTCCATCGACCTCGCGGCGGAGGATGGTCGAAAACAGCTTCACCATCGCGGGCCGGTTAATGGGGTCGCCCTCGTGCCGCCAACTTCCGTCGGCACAAATCACCATCCGGCTCTCGCCCTCACGTTCCGGATGCCATGTCTCAACCGGCGGCAACCGACGCTGCGCGGCACTTTCGACAACTTCCGCCAGCGAAAGCAACGCCAGATCCTTGGGGGAAGATGGGGAAGAAACCATGCACCCGACATAGGCCCCCCGCCCCATGGCGCAAGGGTCTATCCCGCTCTATTCGCCGCCTCGCGGACCAATCATCCCCGCCGCCGCCGGCACCGCATGCCCGTTAACCGCCCGCGCGAGCAACCGCCGCCGCTCAAAGGGGCCGGGCAGCTCCCACACCCCCGTCGCCGCAGCATCGAAGCCGAAAAAGCGCCCATAATATTCAGGGTCGCCAATCATCATCAGCGCCCCGTCCGCAGCGCCTTCCGCCCGCTCCAGCATATGCGCCATCAGCGCCCGGCCGTGCCCGCCGCGCTGGACGTCGGGCCGCACCGCGACCGGCCCCACCATCACCAGCGGCGTCACCGCGCCATCCTCCGCTGCATGATGGGCGACGGGCCAGCACTGGATCGTGCCAACGAGCAGACCGGCCTCGACCAGCGCAAAGCTCAGTTCTGCCACCGCCTCGGCGCCTTCGCGAATGCGATAGGCGGTTCGGCTAAAACGGTCGCGCCCAAAAGCGGCGTCGAGCAATTGCTCGACCGCTTGCGGTTCCATGTCCGACAATGGAAGTAACTCGACCAAGGCGCGCCCTTTCGCTAATGCGGCGGCGCTTTAGGGGCAGGCAAGCGTCTTGCATAGCCGAATGTCGCCCCGCTCGACAGGATGATCGCGCGTGACCGACACATTATGGCTGGAAGTCGATGGGCTTACCGTTCAGGTGCTTACCGGCATTTACTCCGAAGAAACCCATTTGCCCCAACCCTTGCGTATTTCGGTGCGCGCGCGGCTCGCCATGGCCGATCATTATGATCCGACCACCCCGCTCAGCGAATCGAAAAACTATATGCACCTCAAATTCGCGGCGACCGAAGGGATTCCCAAGGATGTGCATTTCGTGCTGATCGAAAGCGTCGCCGATCATATCATCGACACGCTTTTCCTGCAGGATGACCGGGTCGAGGAAGTGGAGGTCAAGATCGTCAAACTCGCCATCGCCGAAGAGGGCGAGCGAATTGGCATCACCATGCGGCGGGCGCGAAAATGACGCAAAGGCTGGCGCTGGTCACGGGCGGTCTCCACCGCGTCGGCGCCGCCATCGCCGCGCGCCTTGCGCGCGAAGGCTATGCGCTCGCCATCCACAAGCGCACGCCGGGCGACACCGATCCCGTCCTCGCCGACGCGCTGCGCGAAAGCGGCGCGCCCATGCACCGCTTCGCCGCCGACCTCGCCGATCCGCAAGCCGTCGATGCGCTGATCCCGCAAGTCGTCGACCGCTTCGGCCGCGCGCCCGATCTGCTCGTCAACAATGCCGCGCTTTTTGCCGAAGGCGAATGGCCCGATCTTTCGCACGCGGCGCTCGCCGAAATGATGCAGGTCAATCATCATGCCCCGGTGATGCTCGCCAAGGCGCTCGTTACCGCCAGCGGCAAAAATGCACGCCCCGCCATCGTCAATATCGTCGATCAGCGCGTCGCCAATCCTGTCCCCGACCAGCTCGCCTACAGCCTGTCCAAATCGGCACTGTGGCAGGCGACCGCGACGCTCGCCGTCGCCTTCGGACACCGCGCCCGCGTCAACGCCGTCGCGCCAGGCCTGACGCTCGCTACCGATGATTATAGCGCGGGCCAGATCGAACGCCTCGCCCAGCGCATGCCGCTTCAAAGCCTGCCGCGCCCCGACCAGATCGCCGACGCCGTCCTCTACCTCGCCCGCGCCGAAGCGGTGACGGGCCAGACCATCTTCGTCGACAGCGGCGCCCGCCTCGCCTCGCTGGGCCGCGATTTCGTGGCGCTGGAAAGAGACTGACCTTTCTAGTCCGCTCGTATCTCGACTTCGCTCGATGCGAGCGGAATCGGCTAGCCTCAATAAATATGCACCGCCTTGGTGACCAGATAACCGTCCAGCCCTTCGGGCCCGCTTTCGCTGCCAAAGCCCGACTGCTTGATCCCGCCGAACGGCATGTCATGGCTCGAAATCACAAAGCTGTTGATCCCGACCATCCCGCTTTCGATCCCGTCGGCAATGCGGTTGATGCGCCGCCCATTTTCGGTGAAGGCAAAGGCGGCGAGCCCATAGGGCAGCCGGTTCGCCTGCTCCAGCGCTTCTTCCTCGCTGGCAAAGGGCCGGATCAACGCCATCGGGCCAAAGGGCTCCTGATTCATCGCATCGGCCTCGATCGGCACATCGGCAAGCGCGGTGGGGCGGAAGAAATAGCCTTCACCCGTCGCTTCGCCGCCCGCGATCACTCGCGCGCCCTTGGCCTTGGCATCGGCGATCATCGCCTCCAGCGCTGGAATGCGGCGTTCATTGGCGAGCGGTCCCATTTGCGTATCGGCATCCAGCCCGCTGCCGATCTTCACCCGCGCGGTGCGCTCGGCAAATCCCTTCACAAAGGCATCGTAAATGCCCTGCTGCACATAAAAGCGCGTCGGCGACACGCACACCTGCCCCGCATTGCGGAATTTCTGCGCAACCACCCGGTCGAGCGTCGCCTCCAGGTCGCAATCGTCAAAGATCAGCACCGGCGCATGGCCGCCAAGCTCCATGGTGATCCGCTGCACATTATCGGCGGCAAGCTTCATCAGATGCTTGCCCACCGCGGTCGATCCGGTGAAGCTGACCTTGCGGATTACCGGGCTCGCCAGCAAATGGCGGCTGATCATGTCGGGATTGCCATAGACAAGCTGCACCACGTCACCCGGAATCCCCGCATCGGCGATACAGCGCATCAGCGCGCTGGTGCAGCCCGGCGTTTCCTCCGGCGCCTTGGCGATCACGACGCATCCCGCCGCCAGCGCCGGCGCGATTTTCTTGACCATCAGATTGACCGGGAAGTTCCACGGACTGAACGCCGCGACCGGTCCCACCGGCTGTTTCAGCACCATCGCGCGCTGACCAGCGGGCCGCTGGATAACGCGCCCGTCGATCCTTTTGCCCTGTTCGGCAAAATATTCGAACAATCCCGCCGCCGACAAAACCTCGCCGCGCGCCTCGGCGATCGGCTTGCCCTGTTCCAGCGTCAACAGCGTCGCGATATGCTGGGCGCGCTCGCGGATCAGCTGCGCCGCCTTTCGCATCAGCGCCCCGCGCTCATCGGGGGTTTTCGCGCGCCAGACCGGCCAGCCGCGCTCAGCCGCCGCCAGCGCTTCGTCCAGATCGGCTACCGTCGCTACCGGCAGTTCGGCAATGGTATTGGCGGTCGCCGGGTTGACCACCGGCCGCGCTTCCCGCCCCTCGCCGCCGCGCCACTCCCCGGCAATGAAGAGTTGAAGATCGGCGTCATAGGTGGCGGTGTCGGTCATGGGCATTTCCTGTCTGAACCGTTCGCATCGAGCGAAGTCGAGATGCCCCTCGAACTTGCGCCATGCCGATGGGTGTCTCGACTTCGCCCGACACGAACGGAATGGGGGGTGGGTCCGTGAAAACCCATATAGGAAAGCTCAGCGATAGTTAAAGCTGATACTAATTCGCTCGCCCTTGCCCTGATGCGGCATCACCTCGTGCCGCAGCCAGCTTTCCCACAAAAACACCCGCCCGGCTGCGGGCTCGGCATAGATAAAGGGCAAGAAATGTTCGGGTGCATCCTCCTCGCGCCCCGGCGCCGCCATCAGCATCGGCAAACGCGGGTCTTCCAGCTTCAGCGCCCCCGACCCCGGCGGCACCGCAACATAAAAGGTCCCCGAAACAATGGAGTGCGGATGAATATGTCCGCTATGCGCGCCGCCGGGCTTCAATATATTGACCCACAGGCTGTCGAGCTTCAGGGGCTTGGCCAGGTCGAAATGGCAGGCCTTGGCAAAGCGCTTCACCTCGCGGTCGAGCAAGCGTTTCAGGTCGGCAAAGACGGGATCGCGCTGCGGCAGATCATTCAAGCTCGCATAGCTGGTATAGCCGCGATAGCCATGCTCGCGGCTCCACACCCGCCCCGCTCCATCCTCGCTCGCGAACAGGCGGCAGCTCTGCTCCAGCTCCGCCAGCAGATCGGGCGCGCCAATATCGGCTTCGAAAAAGGGTGTGGCGAAAAGCGTGCGAACAGCCATGATGGCCGCAAAGCACAGCCGGGGGCCGAGAGCAAGCCACATCCCCCTTCGTTACCCCGGACACTCCTTTGTCACCCGGACACCCCTTCGTCACCCCGGACACCCCTTCGTCGCCCCGCCCGCCCTTCGTCACCCGGACATCCCTTCGTCACCCCGGACTTGATCCGGGGTCCATTATCGGCTGCGTTGGCGTCAATGGGTGCCGGATCGAGTCCGGCCTGACGAAAAAGAAATGGGAGACGATATGACCGACTTCGAACTGATCGCCGATGGCCTCCGCTTCCCCGAAGCCCCCGTTGTCATGCCCGACGGCAGCGTCATCGTCACCGAAATCGAGGCCGGACGCATCACCCGCTGCTGGCCCGGCGGTCGCAAGGAGGTGATCGCGACCCCCGGCGGCGGCCCCAACGGCCTCGCCCTCGGTCCCGCAGGAAAGCTTTATTGCTGCAACAATGGCGGCTTCAACTGGGCCGAAGCCGAAGGCCATCTCACCCCCCATGGCATCGCCGATGACTATTCGGGCGGCCGCATCGAACGCATCGACATCGTCACCGGCGCGGTCGAAACTCTCTACAAAAGCGGTGATCGGGGCGTGACCTTGCGCGGGCCCAACGACCTGATGTTCGATCACGACGCCGGCTTCTGGTTCACCGATCACGGCAAGGTCGATTATGCAAAGCGCTGCCACGACATCGTCGGCATTTTCTATGCCAAAGCCGACGGCAGCCTGATCGAGGAAGTGATTTTCCCCAGCCAGAATCCCAACGGCATCGGCCTCTCTCCCGACGGGCGGCATCTCTATGTCGCCGAAACCTATACCTGCCGCCTGACGCGCTTCACCGTGACCGCCCCCGGCAAGGTGGCCGACAGCAGCGGCCCGGCAGGGCCCGGCTTCCCGCTCTACCGCCCCGCCGGCTTCAAATTTTTCGACAGCCTCGCGATGGAGGCCAATGGCAATATCTGCGTCGCCACCATCGGCGAATGCGGCATTTCGGTCGTCTCACCCGAAGGCGAGCTGGTCGAGTTCATCCCCACCGACGATCTCTACACCACCAACATCGCCTTTGGCGGCCCCGATATGCGCGATGCCTATATCACCCTTTCCGCCACCGGACGGCTCGTCAAAACCCGCTGGCCGCGCCCCGGCCTCAAACTCGCCTATTGAGGATCGTCAATCAGTAGCAAAAAGAGACTTGCCTTCCCCCGCCCTCGCGCGGCATGGCGGGGGCATGTCTTCATCCGCACCTTTCTCGACCGTGATTTTCGACTTTGGCGGCGTCATCACCGCCTCGCCTTTTGAGGCCTTCAACCGGCTGGAGGAAGAACGGGGCCTGCCGCGCGACTTCATCCGGCGCGTCAACGCCGCCAATCCGGACAGCAATGCTTGGGCCAGGTTCGAACGCGCCGAAATCGACGCCTCCGCCTTTGACCGCCTCTTTGCCGAAGAAGCCCGCGCCATGGGCCATGATCTGGAGGGCGAAGCCGTGCTCGCCGTCCTTGCCGGGGCGGTGCGGCCCGCCATGGTCGCCGCGCTCGATACGCTCAAGGCGCGCGGCTTCACCATCGCCTGCATCACCAATAATGTCCCCAGCGGCAAGGGCGCAGGCATGGCGCGCAGCGAAGCGGCCGCCGCCGAAATCGCTGCCATTCTCGCGCGCTTCGACGCGGTCATCGAATCGAGCAAGGTCGGCGTGCGAAAGCCCGACCCGCGCATCTACCAGATGATGTGCGACAGGCTGAACGTCCCGCCCAGCCAATGCATTTATCTCGACGACCTCGGCATCAACTGCAAACCCGCCGCCCAGCTTGGCATGCACGCGATCAAGGTGACCAGCGGCGAACAGGCGCTCGCTGATCTCTCCGCCGCGCTGGATATGCCGCTTCCCTGACCGGGCCCACGGTGCCAATATGGCGCCCCCGCCTCACGCCAGCATGTCCAGGTGCAGCCGCGCGGCGCGTTCGAAAATGCGGTCGAGCACCGGCTCGCTGTCGGCGACGCGCATGGCGATGTGAAATTCCACCGGGTCAAGCGCGGGCAACCCCGCGAGTTCAACCAGGCTCCCCTCGGCCAGTTGCTCGCGCACCATCGGCTCCGGGAAAATGCCGACCCCGCCGCCCGCGCGCGCAATGTCGATCATCATCCGCGCATTGTTGCACAGGTTGAGCGTCCGTGGCGCAATCCGCGCCGCGGCAATCGCTTCACGCATCCGGCCATGGATCGGCGAGTGACTGGCAAGCGACCAGACGGGAAGCGGCACCTCGCCCTTCCCGCTTCCAAAACCTGCCGCCAGCGCCGGACTGGCGAGCCATAGCAGGGCGACACTGCCGATCGAACGCGTCTTGAGCGCCGGGTGCGCGATCGGCCCCGCGGCAAAGGCCAGATCGGTGCGCGCGGTCAAAAGCTGCTGGATCAAATTGGCGGTCAGGTCGATTTCAATCTCCAGCCCCACCCCCGGCATGTCGGCCTTCAGCTCGGCAAGGAAGCGTGGCAGGCAGCTTGCCGCCACAATCTCGCCCGCGCCGATCCGCACGACACCGCTCGATTCGGAAAAACCGCCGCTTCCCAGCAAGGCCGATTGCAGGTCGCGCAGCAGCGGGTCGCAGTCGCGCACCAGTTTGCGCGCCGCCGGGGTCAGCGCCATGCTGCGCCCCTCGCGCCGGAACAGGCTGGTCCCCAGCCGCTGCTCCAGCTCGCGCATCCGCGCCGAAACCGCGGGCTGCGTCGTGTTGAGCCGTTCGGCGGCGGCAGAAAAAGTGCCCAGCCTGTCAATCCACAGCAATGTTTCGAGATGATAGATGGAGATACGATTGATCGACATATCTTATGGATAATCTAAAATTACTATAATTAGAATTGATGATTGAGATCGGCCACAGTGGTCCGCAAACATCAGTTGAGGAGGCCTTTTCATGGCGAACAAACAATATGCCGATGCCGCCGCCGCGCTCGACGGGCTGCTGTTCGACGGCATGCATATTTGCGCGGGCGGTTTTGGCCTGTGCGGCATTCCCGAACGGCTGATCGACGCAATCCGCGATGCCGGGGTGAAGGATCTGACCATCGCCAGCAACAATGCGGGCATCGACGGCGAAGGGCTGGGCAAGCTGCTCCGCACGCGGCAGGTCAAGAAGATGATCTCTTCCTATGTCGGCGAAAACAAGGAATTTGAACGCCAATATCTGGCGGGCGAGCTGGAGGTCGAATTTTGCCCGCAGGGCACGCTCGCCGAACGCTGCCGCGCCGGCGGCGCGGGCATCCCCGGCTTCTACACCAAAACCGGCGTCGGCACGCTGGTTGCCGAGGGCAAGGAAGTGAAGAATTTCGACGGACAGGATTATATCCTCGAACGCGGCATCTTCGCCGATCTTGCGATCATCAAAGGGTGGAAGGCCGACGAAAGCGGCAATCTCATTTTCCGCAAGACCGCGCGCAACTTCAATCTGCCGATGGCGACCGCCGCGAAAATCTGCGTCGCCGAAGTCGAGGAAATCGTGCCCACCGGCACGCTCGATCCCGACTGCATCCACCTGCCCGGCATCTATGTAAAGCGCATGATCGTCGGCGCCCCCTATGACAAGAAAATCGAATTTCGAACCGTCCGCGAAAGGGAGAGCGCATAATGAGCTGGACTCGTGACGATATGGCCGCCCGCGCTGCACGGGAGTTACAGGACGGATATTATGTCAATCTCGGCATTGGCATTCCGACGCTGGTCGCCAACCATATTCCGGCCGGAATGGAGGTAACCCTCCAGTCCGAAAACGGGATGCTCGGCATCGGGCCCTTCCCCTATGCGGGGGAGGAAGATCCCGATCTGATCAACGCGGGCAAACAGACGATCAGCGAATTGCCGCAATCGGTCTATTTCAGCTCGGCCGACAGTTTCGCGATGATCCGCGGCGGGCATATCGACCTCACCGTGCTCGGCGCGATGGAAGTCAGCGAAGGCGGCGACATCGCCAACTGGATGATCCCGGGCAAAATGATCAAGGGCATGGGCGGCGCGATGGACCTCGTCGCCGGGGTCAAGAAGATCATCGTTGTGATGGAGCATGTCTCCAAAAATGGTGACCCCAAATTCATCCCGGCCTGCAGCCTGCCCCTCACGGGCAAAAATGTCGTCGACATGATCATCACCGATCTCGCCGTATTCAAGCGCGACGATCATGACAGCCCGTTCAAACTCGTCGAACTGGCCCCCGGCGTCACCGCCGAGGAAGTCGCCGAAAAGACAACCGCTCATTATATTGCCTGATCTGGTTGCGCCTGATCTGGCGGCCCATCCGGGGACGCCATGGCTGATCGCCGCCGGCTGTCTGGCGGTGATCGCTGCCCTCGCGCATATCGCCATCATCATCGGCGGCCCCGCCTGGTATCGCTTTTTCGGCGCGGGCGAGGATATGGCAGCGGCGGCGGCGCGCGGCGAACGCTATCCCGCGCTGATTACGCTGGGCATCGCCGCCATGCTGTTCCTCTGGGCCGCCTATGCCTTTTCGGGCGCAGGATGGCTGCCCCGCCTGCCCTTGCTGCGCCCCGGACTGGTGATCATCACCGCCATCTTCCTGTTCCGCGGCCTTGTCTTTGTGCCGGTCAATCTCTGGCGTCCGCATTACAGCCACGCCTTTGCGATTATCTCCTCGCTCATCGTGCTCTTTTTCGCCGCCGCCTATGGCATCGGCACCGCGCGCGGCTGGGATTGGCTCGCCGCCTGATCGGGGGTGACGCGCTGCGATGCGGCGGCTAAGAGGGCGGCCTCACAAGGTCGCCTTCATAATCGAAAAACATGCAGCGCATTGTCACAATCCTTCTTGCGATAACCGCGCTGCTGGGCGCCGGCTGGTTCGGCATTCATGCTTTCGGGGGCAGCCAGCCGCTGGCGAGCGTGCCCATTCCGCTGCGCGCACCGGAAAATCTGCCCGACACCCCCGACGAATGGAAAGGGCGCATCGACTATCGCGCGCTCGACCGGCAGTTGACCGATATTGCCGCGCGCCCCGAAATGGCCGGGCTGGCTGTGGCGGTGGTCGAGGATGGCGAGCTGCGTTTCGTGCGCACCTATGGCGTCGCCGACCGCGCGAGCGGCGCCCCCGTCACGCCGCATACCCTTTTCCGCTGGGCCTCGGTTTCCAAGACCGCCGCCGGGGCCATGGCCGCCGCGCTCGCGCAGGATGGCGCCCTCGACCTCAATCGCCCGCTGGCCGACTGGCAGACCTCCTTGCGCCTCCCGCATGGCGCAGAAAATCGCGTCACCGTCGGACAATTGCTCGCCCAGCAGACGGGGCTGACGAAAAATGCCTATGATGAAAAGCTGGAGGAAGGGCAAAACCCGGTCGCGCTGCGCAGCCAGCTTGTCGCGGCGCCCCTCCAATGTGAGCCCGCCACCTGCCACACCTATCAGAATGTCGCATTCGATGCGGCGAGCGAGATAGTGGCCGCCGCCGCCAACCGCCCCTTTGCCGATCTGGTCGAGGATCGCTTTTTTCGCCCCCTCGGCATGATCAGCGCCGGCTATGGCAAGGACCGGCTGGTGGGCGCTCGCGATTGGGCGCAGCCCCACGCCCGACGCGACCGCAACCCCTTGAAAGAAGCCTATTGGCGCGTTCCCGCCGCTGCGGGCGTCAACAGCGATATCGTCGATTTCGCGACCTGGATGCGCGCGATGATGGGCGAACGTCCGGACATATTTTCGCCGGCTGCATTGGAAACCGCGCACCGCGCGCGCGTCGTCACCCCGCGCCCCTATGGCGGCGATATCCGGCGCACGATTGGCGAAGCCACCTACGGGCTCGGCTGGCGGCGCTTCTCCTACCATGGCCATTGGCTCGAAGGCCATTCGGGCGCAGTGTCGGGGTATCGCGCAACGATGATCTTTGAACCCGCGACCAAAACGGGCGTGGTTGCCCTGTGGAACAGCGACTGGGGCTTTCCTTTCCGCATCCCCTTTGCCGTTATCGACAGCTATCATCGCCGTGCCGATACAGCCTGGCTCGACCTCAGCGAACTTCCGCCGGTCGTCCCCGAGGCGCCCCCCACCCCGGTTTCGGCGGCGCCCCCGCCGCAACCTGAAACCCGCTGAGCGCATCCCGCGCGGCCCCGCTTGCTCCGGCCCGGCTCCCCCCTGTATAGGCAGCGCGCCAGCCAGAAGGAGACTGTTCATGCGCGTCCTGCTCACCGGATCCTCGGGGTGGCTGGGGCGCTATCTCGCGCCGATGCTGCGCGCGGCGGGGCATGAGGTTACCGGGCTGGACGTCGCCCCCGGCCCCGACACACAGATCGTCGGCAGCGTCGCCGACCGCGCGCTGGTCGATCGCACCATGGCGGACCATGGCATCGAAGCGATCATCCACAGCGGCGCGCTCCACAAACCCGACATCGCCCGCTATCCGCGCCAGGCCTTTGTCGACGTCAATGTCACCGGCACGCTCAATCTGCTCGAAGCCGCCGTGGCGGCAGGCAATGACCGCTTCCTCTTCACCTCGACCACCTCGCTCATGATCCGCGCCGATGTGCGCGCGGGCGCGGGCGAGGCGGGCGCCTGGTGGATGGACGAAAATTTCGGTCCGCTCGAACCCCGCAATATCTATGGCATTACCAAGCTCGCCGCCGAACAGCTTTGCCGCCTCGTTCACCGCGAACAGGGGCTGGCGACGCTGATCCTGCGTACCGGCCGCTTCTTTCCCGAAGAGGACGACACGCTGACCGCGCCCCATGGCCTCAATCTCAAGGCCAATGAACTGCTTCACCGGCGCCTGACCGTCGAGGATGCCGCCGCCGCCCATATCGCGGCGCTGGAGCAGGCGCCCGCCATCGGCTGCGACAGCTTCATCCTCTCCGCCCCGCCTCCCTTCACGCGCGATGACGCCGCCGAACTGGCCCGCGATGCCCGCGCGCTGATCGAGCGCCGCTTCCCCAAGGCTGCCGCTCTTTACGCTGCGCGCGGTTGGGTTCTGCCCGACCGGATCAACCGCGTTTACGACCCCTCGCATGCCGAAGCGCGGCTGGGCTGGCGCGCCCGCACCGATTTTGCCGCGGTGCTCGACGCGCTGGAAAAGAACGCACCACTGCCTTTCGCCCACGACCCCGCCTATACTTCCCCCATCGTCCGTCAGGAGCGCGCTTCATGTATGAACTGATCACCGCCAACCGCAATTATTCCAGCTGGTCGCTGCGCCCCTGGATATTGATGAAGGCGCTGGGCCTGGACTTCGAAGACCGGATCGAACCCTTCACCCGCCCGGTCAATTATGAGGATTTCCGCAGCTTCTCGCCCACCGGCCAGGTCCCCGCGCTGCTTCATGAGGGGCGGACCATCTATGATTCGCTCGGCATCACCCTCTATCTCGCCGACCGGCATGAGGGTGTTTGGCCCGCCGACCCCGACGCCCGCGCCTGGGCGCAATGCGCGGTGTGCGAAATGCACAGCGGTTTCAGCGCGCTGCGCAATGATTGCACGATGAATATCGGCGTCCGCGTCACGCCAAAGCCCATGTCCGATGCGCTACGCACCAACGTCCTGCGCCTCCGCGAATTGTTCGAGGAAGGGCTGGCACGCTTCGGCGGCCCCTGGCTTGCAGGCAGCGAATTTTCCGCCGCCGATGCCTTTTTCGCGCCCGTCGCTTATCGCATCCGCACCTATGGCCTCGATGTCGGAAAGGGGCAGCTCTGGGTCGATCACATGCTTGCACACCCCGCGATGCAGAATTGGGAAAGCCAGGCTCTCGCCGAAAGCTGGCGGGAAGAGGCCCATGAGGCCGAATTGCAGGCCGCGGGCGTCATCACGGCCGACTATCGCATGAGTTGATGAAGCAGCCTGATCAATAAGCGGGCGGATCGCTCGCCGGAAAGCTTTCATCAACCGCCTGATCGACCCGTTCCCACGGGCGCTGCACCGGATCGCGCATTGCATCGGGTCCGGCCGAGCGCGTCTGGCTGATATTTTCCGAATCGGTTTCATGATCGCAAAAGGCTGCGGCGTGTTTTTCCGCCTTGCTGGGCGCGCTGCGCCCCAGCAGGGCACGGCCCATGCCCCAGACAGCGGCCGCGCCGCCGATGAATTTGATCGAGCGCCACAGGGGCGATGCTTTACTGGCTGTCATAACGATCCTTTCCAACAGGGCACATGGCCCTTCATTGAATAATCCAGAGATAATCCTCACCCGAACGCGCCGATCCCAGATGACACAGCGGCGTGCCCGCCCGGCTGAGCTCTGCCCAGCGGCCGCGGGCTTCGCCCGCCGCAATAGAAAGCGCGTAAGCGGGATTGGCGGCGTCAAATTCCACGCGCTTGGCTTGGCCGACACCATCTTCTTGATAGCGCAGCGCATAACAATGTTTCACCGTGCCAGCGGGCTGCGCTGTTTCCATTGCCTGTCTCCTATCCTTCCGGTCGCAGGCAGGAAAACGAGCGCCCTGCGGCTAAGTTGCCTGCGGACGAGCCGGTGCGCGCGCTTTGCGACGAAAGGAAAGCATGAGCGGATAAATGCACAAGACCGGTTGCCCACGGCCGATAACTCTCCATCCACGCGCCGCAACTGCAAGCATTCGGCTCTCCTCAAAGCCCTTTTCAGCGCCCGCAAAATGAATGGGGGCGAAAGCAAGGCTTTCGTCCCCTTCATATATTATCACGACCGATAATTGCGTTTTCGAACGCCACTGGCTTGCAAAGTGAGGTGGGGGGGCTAAGTGATCCGCATGACCCGGCCTCGCACCCTTTATGAGAAAATCTGGGACGCGCATGTTGTCGAACGGCGCCCCGACGGAACCTGCCTGATCTTCATCGACCGGCATCTTGTCCATGAAGTCACCAGCCCGCAGGCCTTCGCCGGGCTTCGTGCGGCGGGCCGCACGGTGCGCCGCCCCGATCTGACGCTTGCGGTGCCCGATCACAATGTGCCGACGACGGCGCGCAAGGATGCACAGGGCAACCGCCTGCCCATTGCCGATGCCGAAAGCGCCGCGCAGCTTGCCGCGCTCGAGAAAAACGCCCCCGAATATGGCATCCGCTATATCGACGCGGTCGCGCCCGAACAGGGCATCGTCCATGTCGTCGGGCCCGAACAGGGATTTTCGCTGCCCGGCACCACCATCGTCTGCGGCGACAGCCACACCGCCTGCCACGGCGGCATTGGCGCGCTCGCCTTCGGCATTGGCACCAGCGAGGTCGAACATGTGCTCGCGACGCAAACCTTGCTGCTCCAGCCCGCAAAGACGATGGAAGTGCGCGTCGAGGGCGAAGTCGGACCCGGCGTCAGCGCCAAGGATATCATCCTTCACATTACCGGCACCATCGGCGCGGCGGGCGGCACCGGCCATGTCATCGAATATACGGGCAGCGCGATCCGCGCGCTCAGCGTCGAAGGGCGTCTGACGATCAGCAATATGGCGATCGAGGGCGGCGCGCGCGCCGGGCTGATCGCGCCCGACGATGTGACCTTCGCTTATCTCAAGGGCCGTCCCTATGCGCCCAAGGGCGCCGACTGGGACGATGCGGTGGCTTATTGGCGCAGCCTCGCGACCGATCCGGGCGCAACCTATGACAAGGTCGTCGTCATCGACGCCGCCGATATCGCGCCCAGCGTCACTTGGGGCACCAGCCCCGAGGATGTCGTGCCGATCACCGGCACCGTCCCCGATCCCGCGAGCTTTGCCGACCCGTCGAAACAGGCCGCCGCCGCCAAGAGCCTGGCCTATATGGGGCTGGAACCCGGCACGCGGATGCAGGATGTCGCGGTCGAAAATATCTTCATCGGCAGCTGCACCAACAGCCGCATCGAGGATATGCGCGCCGCCGCCGCCGTCATCAAAGGCCGCAAAAAGGCCGATAATGTCAAATGGGCCATCGTCGTCCCCGGATCGGGGCTGGTGAAAGCACAGGCCGAAGCCGAAGGGCTCGACCGCATCTTTATCGAGGCAGGCCTTGAATGGCGCGAGCCCGGCTGTTCGGCCTGCCTCGCGATGAACCCCGACAAGGTTCCCGCGGGCGAACGCTGCGCTTCGACCAGCAACCGCAATTTCGTCGGCCGCCAGGGCCCGGGCAGCCGCACCCATCTCGTCAGCCCCGCGATGGCCGCCGCCGCTGCGGTCACCGGCAGGCTGACCGATGTGCGCGAATTAATGGGCTAATTCGATCAGCATTTTGAACAACACAAGCCAAAGGAGGAAGAAGATGGTCTGGAAACGCTTTACCGCCCTTGCCGCCAGCGCTGCGGCGCTCCTGCTTCCTGTCAGCGCGAGCGCCCAATCATCCCCCGCCGCCGCCCCGCTCAGCCTCACGCGGCTCGATTGCGGCACGGTGCGCGTCAATCAGCTCAATGCCTTTTCCGACACGCTGGCCTATACAGGGCAAAGCCGCGACCTGTCGGTTGGCTGCTATCTGATCCGGCACGGCGACACGCTGATGCTGTGGGACTTCGGCCTTCCGCTCAGCCAGAAGAATGCCGTGCTCAGCCGCGAAGGCGTAATGTCCTCGTCGATGAAGCGCACGATGGCAGAACAGCTTGCCGATCTCGGGATCAAGCCCGCCGACATCGATTATGTCGCGCTCAGCCATTATCATTTCGACCATATCGGACAGGTTGCGGAATTTCCTACCGCCAAGCTGCTGATCGGCAAGCAGGACTGGGACGTTCTCACCAGCCCCGACAAGCCCGCATCGGTCGACGCGGTTCCCTTCGCCCCCTGGATCAAGGGCGGCGCGCCGGTGGAGCCCGTCAGCGGCGACAAGGATATTTTCGGCGATGGCCGCGTCGTGATGCTGAATATGCCCGGCCATACCCCCGGCCATCATGCGCTGCTCGTCCGCCTTGCGGAAACCGGCCCCGTGCTGCTGACCGGCGATCAGGCGCATTTTCAGGAAAATTACGACAGCAATGGCGTCCCCGGTTTCAACACCGACCGCGCCGACACGCTCGCCTCCTTTGACCGGTTCAAGGCGCTCGCCAAAAATCTGGGCGCCACCGTCATCATCCAGCATGAGCCGCGCGATATCGCAAAGCTGCCGCCTTTTCCGAAAGGCGCCCAATGACCCCGCTCGACAAGGTCGAAGGCCGCGCGATTCCACTGGGGCTGAAAAATGTCGATACCGACGTTATAATCCCCGCCCATTGGCTGAAAACGGTCAGCCGCGAAGGCATGGGGCGCGGCGCCTTTGAAAGCCTGCGCGCCGATCCCGACAATCTGTTCGACCGCCCCGAATATAAAGGCGCACCGATCCTGATCGCGGGCGACAATTTCGGCTGCGGGTCGAGCCGCGAACATGCCGCATGGGCGCTCGGCGACCTCGGCATTCGCGTCGTCATCGCGCCCAGCTATTCGGACATTTTTTCGGGCAATGCGGTCAAGAACGGCATTTTGCCTGTCGTGCTTCCCCAGCCCGCCATCGACCGGCTGATGGAGGTTGCGGCGACCGACCCCATTCATGTCGATCTCGACACGCAAACGGTGACCACGCCCTTTCAGGACCGGTTCGTCTTCGACATCGACCCGTTCCGCAAAATGTGTCTGATGCAGGGTCTCGACGAAATTTCGCTCACCGAAAAAAGCGGCAACGCCATCGCCGCCTATGAAGAAAAGCTCGATAGCGAGCGCCCCTGGCTGCGCCCCGTCGCGCACGCCTGACCGGACGCTGCCGGGCCCTTCCTTCGGGCCTGCGGCGTCAACAAAAGAAAAGGAGAAGGATGATGATGAAGGCTCTCTTGTCGACCGCGACCGGCGGCCCCGAGACGCTCACCCTGGGCGAATTGCCGCGCCCGACCGCGGGCAAGGACCAGATCGTCATTGATGTGAAGGCGTGCGCGGTCAATTTCCCCGACACGCTGATCATCGAGGATAAATATCAGTTCAAGCCCGAACGCCCCTTCGCCCCCGGCGGCGAGGTTGCCGGGATCGTCGCCGAAGTGGGCGAAGGCGTCACCCAGTTCAAGGTTGGCGACCGGGTGATCGCCGGATGCGGCAATGGCGGCATGGCCGAAGCCATCGCGGTCGGCGTCCACAACAGCTATCATCTGCCCGAGGGGCATGATTTTGCCGAAGGCGCCTCACTCCTCATGACCTATGGCACCAGCATCCATGCGCTGCTCGACCGCGGCCATATCAAGGAAGGCGACACGCTGCTCGTGCTCGGCGCCTCGGGCGGGGTCGGCATTGCCGCCGTCGAGCTCGGCAAGGCCTTTGGCGCGCGCGTTGTCGCGGGCGTCTCGACCGAGGACAAGGCGCAGGTCGCGCGCGATGCCGGCGCGGACGAAGTCGTCGTCTATGGCTATCAGCCCTTTGACAAGGATGCGTCGAAGGCGCTGGCCAACAAGTTCAAGGAAGCCGTGGGCCCCGGCGGCGCGAATGTCATCTATGACGCGGTTGGCGGCGATTATTGCGAGCCTGCGCTGCGTTCGATCGCGTGGGAAGGGCGCTATCTGGTCGTCGGCTTCCCCGCGGGCATTCCGCGCCTGCCGCTCAATCTCACCCTGCTCAAAAGCTGCGATGTCGCGGGCGTCTTCTGGGGTGCCTTTGCGATGCGCGAGCCGCAGCGCAACCGCGACAATATCGCGCGCCTGTTCCAGCTTTGGGATCAGGGCAAGATCAAGCCGCGCGTCATGGGCACCTATCCGCTCGAAGAAGGCGGCAAGGCGATTGCCAAGCTCGGTGACCGCAGCGCGGTCGGCAAGCTGGTGGTCACGATCTGAAATATCGCCCCGACCCCGCGCTGACCGCGGCGCTTCGCGCGCTGGCCAGCAGGGCCGGACGGATCGAGCTGCGCGTCACCCCCGGCGCGCGGCGCGATGAGGTGCGGATCGTCGATGGGGCGGTGCAGCTGCGCGTCACCGCGCCCCCCGCCGACGGCGCCGCCAACGAGGCGGTGCTGCGCCTCCTCGCCGCCGCACTGGGCCGCCCGCGGCGCGACCTCACGCTGCTGCGCGGCGCTACGGCGCGGATCAAGCTTGTCGGAATTGCGCCCGAATAAGCGGGGGCCGCCCTCGCCGTTAACATTTTGTCAGGGCGCGGCCCTTAAGACGAAAAATGGACAGATGGGACTGCGGGATTATCGCCATGGCGCGACATCGGATGATGAAGGACGGACCAGCCGCGGGCGTGGCCACCATTTCACGCACCCGCCGCGCCCGGCTGATCGCCGAATTTGAAGGCGAACTCGGCATCGACCACAAGGCCCGCGCGCGCCGCGCCTATGAAGAAAAACGCTGGCGCATCCTCAAGACGATCATCGTCTGGACAATCGCGGTGATGTTCTTCCTGATCGCCTGTCAGAAACTCTGGATCATGGGCCAGAATGTCGACCGCCCCTTCACCGACATCAACCCCGCCCACGACCTGTTCGGCAGCTAAAGCATAGCCGTTCGTGGCGCCGCCCTGACCGGACGGCGCCAGAAATATCCTCAATATACCCGCGCCTTCGGCTGGATATACTCGGCATCGTCGGTCAGCGTATATTCGTGGACCGGACGGTAATCGAGTTTGACCCCGCCGCCCTTGCCGCCCCAGCCGTCGAACCAGGCCACCGTATGCTTCATCCAATTCGCATCGTCGCGGTTCGGGAAATCCTCATGCGCGTGGGCGCCGCGGCTTTCCTTGCGGTTATGCGCCGAATGCATCGTCACCGACGCCTGCGCGATCAGATTGTCGAGCTCCAGCGTTTCGATCAAATCGGTGTTCCAGATGAGGCTGCGATCCGTGACATGCACATCCTGCATGCGCTCATAGGTCTTCGCGAGCTTGTCCTTGCCTTCGGCCATCAGTTCATCGGTGCGGAAGACGGCGGCGTGCTGCGACATGGCGCGCTGCATTTCGGTGCGCACCTCGGCCGTGGGCGATCCGCCATTGGCGTTGCGGAAATGGTCGAGACGGGCGAGCGCCAGATCGGCGCTGTCCTTGGGCAGCGCGGGCTGCGCCGCGCCGGGCTGGAGCAGTTCCTTGAGCCGGTGACCCGTTGCGCGGCCAAAGACGACAAGGTCGATCAGGCTGTTCGACCCAAGGCGGTTCGCGCCATGGACCGACACGCAGGCCGCTTCGCCGACCGCGAACAGGCCGGGAACGACGGTGTCGGGGCCGTCCTTGCCCAAGGTCACGACTTCGCCATGATAATTACAGGGAATGCCGCCCATATTATAATGAACCGTCGGCACCACGGGGAGCGGCTGACGGGTCAGGTCGACACCCGCGAAAATCTTTCCGCTCTCGGTAATCCCGGGAAGCCGCTCGGCGAGCACCTTCGGATCGATATGGTCGAGGTGCAGGTAAATATGGTCGCTGTCCGGGCCAACGCCGCGGCCTTCGCGGATTTCGAGCGCCATCGAGCGCGACACGACGTCGCGCGACGCCAGATCCTTTGCCGACGGGGCATAGCGTTCCATGAAACGCTCGCCCTCGCTGTTGGTGAGGTAACCGCCCTCGCCGCGCGCACCCTCGGTAATGAGCACGCCCGCGCCGTAAATGCCGGTCGGGTGGAACTGGACAAACTCCATATCCTGCAAGGGAAGCCCGGCGCGCAGCACCATGCCGCCGCCATCGCCGGTGCAGGTATGCGCCGAGGTCGCGGTGAAATAGCAGCGGCCATAGCCGCCGGTCGCGAGCACGACGGCCTGTGAGCGGAAGCGATGGATGCTGCCGTCGTCCATGCACAGCGCAATGACGCCGCGGCAGACCTTGCCGTCGGGCGTATCTTCCATGATCAGGTCGAGCGCGAAATATTCGACGAAGAAATCGGCGTCATATTTCAGCGACTGCTGATAAAGCGCATGAAGCATCGCATGCCCCGTGCGGTCGGCGGCGGCGCAGGTACGCTGCACCGGCGGGCCTTCGCCCATATTCTGCATATGGCCGCCAAAGGGACGCTGATAAATGGTGCCATCGGCGTTGCGCGAAAAGGGCACGCCAGCATGTTCCAGCTCATACACCGCCTGCGGCGCTTCGCGGACCATATATTCGATCGCGTCCTGGTCGCCGAGCCAGTCGGAGCCCTTGACCGTGTCATACATATGCCACTGCCAATGGTCGGGCGTGTTGTTGCCCAGGCTGGCAGCAATGCCGCCCTGCGCCGCGACCGTATGGCTGCGCGTCGGAAACACCTTGGTAATGCAGGCCGTGCGCAGGCCTGCTTCGGCGCTGCCCATCGTGGCGCGCAGCCCCGATCCGCCCGCGCCGACGACGACGGTGTCATACAAATGGTCGATAATCTTGTAAGCTTCGGTCATTTCACATGCCCCCCGGCCCAAGCGCCGCGGGCGCAAGGGCGATACGGACGATGGCGAACAGGCCATAAGCCGCGCCGCCAATGGCAAAAAAGTTCAGCAGGACGAGCGCGAACAGCCGCGTCGCCTCGCCATGGACATAATCCTCGATCAGCACCTGCAGCCCCAGCCGCATGTGCCAGAATACGCTGATGATCATCAGGATCAGCGCGAGCGCGACCATCGGGGTCGAGGCCCAGCGCAGCACGGCGGCATGATCGGTGAGCGGCAGGCGCAGCAGCGACACGAACAGAAAGCCGACGAGCAGGATATTACCGAGCGCGGTCAGCCGCTGTTGCAGCCAATGTCCCGTTCCATGGTGCGACGAGCCAAGCCCGCGAACCCGGCCAAGGTGGGTTCCATTGCCCATTACAGCGATCCCTTCATGATATAGAGCCAGGTCGCAGCGGTCGCGAGTACGCCGGCGACCAGCACAATCGTCGACCAAAGCTTGTTGGTCTTGAGCTCATAGCCCGCGCCCGTGTCGAGCACGAGGTGGCGCATCCCCGAAAACAGATGCTGAAAGAAAGCCCAGGTCAGCCCGACAAGGACGATCCGGCCCAATATGTTCGTCACCTGATGCACGCTGCCTCCGGCGGGATCATGCCAGACGCAGGCGATAAAGGCCGCATAGGCATCGGGCCCCGCGGCCAGCGCACCCAGCCACCAGAGGAACATCAGCGTCCCGACGATCGCAAGCCCATCGCCGCTGACGCGGTGAAAAATGGACACCGCCATATGCGGCCCCCATTTATAGACCTGCAGGTGCGGCGCGCGCGGTCGCGCACCATGTTCTTTGCCAGCCATATCAGTCCCGTTTCCTGACTCTCTTCGGTCGATGAGGCCGGTTAAGCCTTCCGGGCGGGATATGCAATTGCTTAGGGCAGGAAGGGGTGGATTTCGGTCTGCTGAACGGCTTACCGTCGGTCAGCCAGCCAAGCACCTTCGGCTAAAGCGGCACATTCACTACGCGCGTGAGAAACTCTCGCTCTTTGCGGGTTTTTCCAACCGCCCAATTTCGTTAAATTCAGGCAGGGCTTGAGTTGAGAAATCAACTCCTCTTCCACCATGCGAGTATTGTCCACAACACTCACTTGGCTGGCCAGCAAGTTATCACCCATCCACTCCGTCAAACGCTTCTCGCCATCTTCTGTGAAACGAAAGTGGGTGAAATCTCTTTTGCTGCGCCCACTACCTCGCGCAATGGGAGAAAGTGCCAGCTTTTGTCGCAGCAACGCACCCAATGACCTTCGGGGCGAAGACCTACTGCTGTCTCGATAGCTTAGATGATTTCTGACTGAGAGGTCGTTGGCAGTCATTCCGATATAGAGAAGGCCCTGTTGGCCCGCCAAGATTCCTGGAACCTCCGCGTCGCCACGCAAGCAAAGGGCGTAAACTCCTGCACCATATTGAATAGGGATTTCCGCAATCGGCAGAAGATTGTCCAAAAGTCGTTTCGCGACAATCTCCGATGCCATGCGCCCCTCCATTGGCTCACCATGATATGCGGTAGATAAAATACTTTCCCAACAAATACGAAGCAACAGGGCATCCAATGAATAATAGATATATCGCTGCCAAAAACAGCATGGTCTAGTGGAAGCGTCTGTGTCTTGTGATATTGCCCACCCAAAGAAAAAGGGCGGCCCGTTGCCGGACCGCCCTTCCCTTTTCCACCCGTCGGCGGAAAATCTGTTTTAGCGCTTCGAGAACTGGAAGCTGCGGCGTGCCTTGGCACGGCCGTACTTCTTACGCTCGACCGCACGGCTGTCGCGGGTGAGGAAGCCAGCGGCCTTCACCGGGGCGCGCAGCGCGGGTTCGAAGCGGGTCAGCGCCTGGGCGATGCCGTGCAGCACCGCGCCCGCCTGGCCCGACAGGCCGCCGCCCTTGACGGTGGCGACAATGTCATATTGCCCAATGCGATCGGTCAGGCCGAAGGGTTGGTTGATGACGAGGCGCAGCGAGGGGCGCGCGAAATAGACTTCCTGATCGCGGCCGTTGACCGTGATCTTGCCCGTGCCGGGCTTCAGCCACACGCGGGCGACGGCGTCCTTGCGGCGGCCGGTTGCATAGGCGCGGCCCTGCTTGTCGACCTGCTTTTCGCGGAGCGGCGCGCTCGGCGTCGCGATCACGGCTTCGGTGCCTTCGACAGCGCCGGCGAGATCCTTGAGATCGGTCATGGTCTGTTCGTCAGCCATTATGCACCCACCTTATTCTTGCGGTTCATCGACGCGACGTCGATCACTTCGGGGTTCTGCCCTTCGTGCGGATGTTCGCTACCCGCGAAGATACGCAGGTTGCGCATCTGCTGGCGGCCGAGCGGGCCGCGCGGGATCATGCGCTCGACGGCTTTTTCCAGCACGCGCTCCGGGAAGCGGCCTTCGAGAATCTTCTCGGGGCTGGTTTCCTTGATGCCGCCGGCATAGCCGGTGTGCTTGTAATAGCGCTTGTCGGCCATTTTCTTGCCGGTGAACGCCACCTTGTCCGCATTGATGACGATGACATTGTCACCGCAATCGACGTGCGGGGTGAACGACGGCTTGTGTTTGCCGCGCAGGATATTGGCGATGATAGACGCGACGCGGCCCACGACGAGACCGTCGGCGTCGATCAGCACCCATTTCTTTTCGACCGTTGCGGCATTGGCCGACTGGGTCGTCTTGGTCAGCGCCTTCATGGCACGCTCCTTGAAGAGATGGACAAGGCGGCGGCTTTTGAAGTCCGCGCCCCGAAAACAAACCGCGCCGCCTTTTCCGACAGGGAATCGGCGACGCTTCGGAGCGGGCCAATGCGCGTGAAGCACCGCAAAGTCAAGCAGGGAGCGACTTTGCTGACGGGTATTATAATACCATGGGCGTTTCACGGCTCGTGGTGGCGGCGCGGAATCTCAGCTTTTAATGCGTCCCTGACGGTTGAGCGCCGCCGCCGTGGCCGCGACCAAAAGCGCGCCGACAAATTGATGCGCGACCGCGATCCACATCTGCATGTTCGACACGACGGTCACGATGCCGAGCATCATCTGCGCCGCAACCGCCGCGACAAGCCACAAAGCCTCGCGCCGCGCACCGCGCGCGGCAAGGCTGCGCGCAAGCAGCAGCAGCGCAAGCGCGGCAACCCACGCCCACCAGCGATGCAGGAAGTGAATTAGGAAAGGATCATTGGTGATCGCCATCCACGCCCCCCGCGACCAGTCGATCCCTTCGGGCACAAAATGATCGTTCATCATCGGCCATGTGTTGGCGACATAGCCGGCATTCAGCCCCGCGACCCAGGCACCGAGCAGCAATTGCACCGTCAGGACCAGCGCCACCATGGCTCCGCCGCGCGTCAATCGCGCGGGCCTTGCGGCGGGATCATGGACGAGCGCCGACAAATCGCGCGCGGTCCACACCAGCCCCGCGAGCAGCAGCAACGCGGTGAGCAGATGCGCAGCAAGGCGGAAATGGCTGACGTCGGTGCGATATTCGAGGCCGGAGACCACCATCCACCAGCCGATCGCGCCCTGCACCCCGACGAGCGCGGTCAGGGCAAAGAGCCGCCAGCCAAAACTCGCCGGAATGGCGCGGCGCCAGGCATAATAGAGCAAAGGCACGACCATCGCCATGCCGACCAGACGCCCCAAAATACGGTGAATCCACTCCCAGAAGAAAATCGCCTTGAAAGCGGCGAGCGACATGCCGCGGTTGATCTCCTGATATTCGGGGATCTGCTTATATTTTTCGAACTCGGCGATCCATTCAGCCTCGCTGGTCGGGGGGAGGACGCCCGACACCGGCTTCCATTCGGTGATGGACAGCCCCGATTCGGTCAGGCGCGTGATGCCCCCCACCGCCACGACGATGATCACCAGCACAGCGACGGCCCAAAGCCAGCGCGCGAGCGCGGCGGGCCGGGGGGAGGAAGAGGATGATTGCGCCATGTCTGCCCTATTGCCCCTCTCCCCCCGTTTCGCAAGGGGACGCTTTGTCCGGCGCCAAGGCCGGGGCCCTAGCTGCGATTGCCACGTCGCCATCGCGGCCCGCACCTGTTATGCGCGGGAGGGTCATGTTGCATCGCCTGTTCCTCCTCCCCCTGCTCGCACTGATCGCGGGCGCCGCCCTCCCCCGCCCTGCCATGGCGCGCGACATCGCCGAATGGGCAGAGCAAGAGGCAAGGCTCGCCGCGGTCGGCCACCGGCTTGCGACCGGCAGCGCCGCCTGGTGCCCGCGCCTCACGCCGCAGTCGGGCTGGCTGCTCTCCGACCTTCGCCGGTTCAACCGCCGCGACCGCGCCGAAGCCGCGCATTATGGCCCGCCGGACGCCCCCTTTGCCGCTGCTGTTGCCCCCGGATCGGCGGCGGCGCGCGCGGGGCTGCGCGTCGGCGCAGGGATCGCCGCAATCAATGGCGCCCCGGTCGCGGCAGCGGGCGAGGGCGAAACCGACCGCATCGACACGGTCATATTGATGGTCGAGGCGCTCAACCCCGCGGAGCCGATGGTGGTGACCGACGAGGCCGGCGCAACCTATCGCCTGGACCCGTCACCGGGCTGTGCCAGCGCCTTTCGGATCGAGGACAACGGGCCGCAAGCCGCCGCCAATGGCATGCTGGTGCGTGTGCATCGCAAGCTCGCGCGCAAGATCGACGATGACGCGCTGGCGGTCGTCGTCGCGCACGAGCTGGCGCATAATATCTTGCACCACCGCGCGCGGCTCGGCGACAATCGCTCCAGCGCCCGCGTGCGCGCGACCGAGGTGGAGGCCGACCGGCTGGGCGTGTGGCTGCTGGGCGATGCGGGCTATGACCCGCGCATCGCCATCAGCTTTTGGCAGACCTATAAAGGCCCGCTGTTTCGCGCCGCGACCCACCCGCCCCATCGGGAGCGGATAAGGGTGATCGAGGAAGAAATTGAAGCGCGCGCCGCGGCGCGGCGCGCGGACCCGACCGCCAAGCCGCCGCTGATCATCGCCACCCCGCCCTTGGAATAGCGCCGTCCGCCCCTATTTAGCGCTTCTCACCCCAGGACAAGGAAAGCCGACATGCCGCACGAGACCGCCATTTTCGCCGGAGGCTGCTTCTGGTGCACCGAAGCGGTGTTCCAATCGCTGGGCGGCGTCGAAAAGGTCGAGAGCGGCTATATCGGCGGCACGGTGGAAAATCCGACGTATAAACAGGTCTGCGGTGGCGACACCGGCCATGCCGAGGCGATCCGCATCAGCTTCGACCCCGCCGTCATCACCTATGACGATCTGCTCGACGTGTTTTTTGCAACCCATGATCCGACCCAGCTCAACCGGCAGGGCAATGATGTCGGCACCCAATATCGGAGCGCCATTTTCCCGCTCGATGACGTGCAGGAAGCCGCCGCGCGCGCGGGGATCGCGCGCGCGCAGCCCGATTGGTCCCAGCCCATCGTCACCAGCGTCGAACCCGCCGCCGCCTGGTATCCCGCAGAGGATTATCATCAGGCCTATTGGGACGGCGAAGGCCAGCGCAATCCCTATTGCATGGCAGTGATTCCCCCCAAGCTCGCCAAGCTGCGCAAGGGCTTTTCCGAAAAGCTGCGCGGTCAGGAAAGTTAACCGTTATTAACGGTAAATAGCGCCAAAGCTGTTGAGCTATGGCGAAAGGGAGTCAAAAATATTGACTTCCTGCCGGTTTTGAATAGCGGACACTTCGCTTGCGAAGTCCAAGTTGGACCAAAGCGCGGCGGGGGATTCTTAACAAGTGCTGGCATCTTTGCTCCTCATTGGCGCTTTGCATTCCACACCCCAGATGACGGTGCAGGCGGCCAGCCAGTCGCTGATCGAGGACGGTCCAGCGGGTATCTCGCGCGCCGTTAACCGGATGATCGGCGGGATTATCGGCTATGCCCGCTGGCCAGCCGTGCCACCTTCGGGCACCCGCCGCCTCTGCATCATCGGTCAGCCCCGCCTGGCCGCACCCATATCGCAGCGACTTCCGGGCGGATATCTTGTTCGCGCCGAGCGCATGTCGGCACAGGCCGCGATGGCCGGAAGCAGGTGCGACATATTATTCTTGGGGCAGCTCGCGTCATCCGACCGCCAACGGCTGATCGAATGGGTGCGCGGGCGCCCCATATTGACCCTGACCGACGATGATCCGCGCTGTCTTTACGGCGCCATGTTCTGCCTCGCGGCGCGCGGCCCGGGGCTAAGCTTTTCGGTCAATCTCGATGCGGTGGGCCGTGGACCGCTGCGCATCGACCCGAGGGTATTGAAAATTGGCGGGCCGGAAGGGGGGGCACGATGAGCGACGCGCGACCCCGCGATCCGGCTCCCCGCCGGACCAGCCTCCAGCGTCTGTTGTCACGCTTTCATTTCGGCATCACCCTGTTCGCCGTGGCGCTGTCGGGTGTGACCATTTTGCTCGCCGGGGTCACGGCCCTGCAAAGCTATGCCGATCGCAATATCGAACTTGCCGCTCAGCTCGGCGCCTATGGCGTGGAACCCGCGCTGATCTTCAACGACCCCACAGCGGCCCGCGAAGGGGTGCAGCCACTGACTGAAATGCAAGGCGTCGCCAAATTGCGCGTGCGCGACCATCGGCAGCGCACGCTCGTGCATTGGATATCGCCCGAGGAGGATCCGGCCCCCCTTCTCACCCGTCTCTTTTTCCCGCAGCCCGCGATCGTGACGGTGCGGCGCAACGGCTCGCCGGTGGGCACGGTCGAAGTCTGGGGCAATAGCGCAACGATGACCGACTATGTCCGGTTGGGGCTTCTGGCCGGCCTGATATGCCTGCTGGTCACCGCGCTTGGCACCATCGCGCTTGCGCGCCGTTTTGAATATGAGCTGGTGAAGCCCCTCAATGAAATTGCCACTGTGGCACATGATGTGCGGCTCCACCGGCGTTTTGACAAACGGGTCAAGCCGTTGGGGATCGTCGAGCTCGACCGGCTGGGCGGCGACATCAACGCGCTGCTGAATGAATTGCAGGGATGGCAGGGACATATGGAGGATGAGCGCGCCAAGCTGGCGCATCGCGCCTCGCATGACATGCTGACCGCGCTGCCCAATCGCGCCGCCTTTGACGAACAATTGGCGGCCCGGATCGAGGCCGCCGCGACGCAGCAGGCCCGCCTGGCCCTGCTGTTCATCGACGCTGACGATTTCAAGATCGTCAACGACAGCTTCGGCCATGGCGCAGGCGATATGGTGCTGGTCGCCTTGTCGGAACGGATCAAGAAAACGCTGCGCAAGGGCGATTTCGCGGCGCGGATCGGGGGCGACGAATTTGTCGTGATCCTCGATCTGCCTGACGGCGATTTCGACCTGGCGGCACTGACCGCCCGTATTCGCGAATGCGCGGACGAACCGGTCGCCCTGCCCGGCGGCGAAAGCTATCGCCCTTCGCTCAGCGTCGGCGCGGCCATTTTTCCCAATGATGGCCATGATGCCAAAAGCCTGCTTACCGCCGCCGATGCGGCCATGTATGAAGACAAGCTTCTCGATCGATAATTCTGCCCGTTATGGAGCCTGATGATGCCCTCCTTTTCTTCTTTTCGTTTGGTCTTTCTTGCCGCTGTCGGCACGCTGCTTGCCGCCTGCCAGTCGCTTCCCGCGCCCAAGGGGTTCAGTCCGGCGCAGATTGCGGTGCTGCAATCCGAAGGCTTTGTCCCGGCACAGGAAGACCCGGCCTGGATCCTGACCCTGTCCGACCGGCTGCTCTTTGCCACCGATGAAAGCGCGCTGGTCCCCGAACAGGTGGAACGCCTGACCAGCATGTCGCGCAACCTCCTGTCAGTTGGTATCAACAGCGCGGAAATCAGAGGCCATACCGATTCCACGGGTGCCGCCGATTATAATATGAAATTGTCGCAGGCCCGCGCTGCGGCCGTTGCTGCGCCGATGACCGAACAGGGGATGCAATTGCGCCCCGACCAGATCACCGGCTATGGCGAAACCATCCCGCTGTCGAGCAACGCCACCCCCGAAGGGCGGCAGGATAACCGCCGGGTCGAGATTATCGTCAGCCCTCAATAAGGATCATTTGCAAATCCGGCGCGTTCAGACAGCGACTTTTCAGCCTAACAGCAACAGGACCTCTTCCGATGAAGCCGATTCGCAAAGCCGTCTTTCCCGTGGCCGGTCTCGGCACGCGCTTTCTGCCTGCGACCAAGGCGATCCCCAAGGAAATGCTGCCCATCGTCGACCGTCCGCTCATTCAATATGCGGTGGACGAAGCGCGCGAGGCAGGGATCGAACAGATGATCTTCGTCACCGGCCGGGGCAAAAGCGCGATCGAGGATCATTTCGACATCGCTTTTGAACTGGAAAAGACGATGTCCGAACGCGGCAAGGATCTGGCGATCCTCGAACCCACGCGGCTGGGCCCCGGAAATTGCGCCTATGTCCGGCAGCAGGAGCCGATGGGGCTGGGCCATGCCATCTGGTGCGCGCGCGACATCGTCGGCGATGAACCCTTCGCCATTTTCCTGCCCGACGAATTCATGCACGGCTCGCCCGGCTGCATGAAACAGATGGTCGATGCTTATGCAAAGGTGGGCGGCAACCTTCTTTCGGTACTCGAAGTTCCGCGCGAACAAGTTTCCAGCTATGGCGTCATCGCCCCCGGGGCGCAAAAGGGCGCGCTGACCGAAGTGACCGGACTGGTGGAAAAACCCGCGGTCGCCGATGCGCCGTCGAACCTGATCATTTCAGGCCGCTATATCCTTCAACCCGAAGTGATGCGGGTGCTCGAAAATCAGGGCAAGGGCGCTGGCGGTGAAATTCAGCTGACCGATGCAATGGCGACGATGATCGGACAGCAGCCCTTTCACGCCGTCACCTTTGACGGAACCCGCTATGACTGCGGGTCAAAGGCGGGCTATATTCAGGCCAATCTGGCGCTGGCGCTTGAACGGCCCGATTTGGCCGACGCCGTCCGCGCCTTTGCCGTCGATCTGCTGAAATAAAGGGCGGGGAAATCCCCCGCCCCCCTTTATCTGCAACCTATTAATCGCCGTCGATATTGGGCCGTGCGACCAGATCGGCGCCAATGGTGCGGTAAAGCCAGCCGCCCGCGAGCGCGCCGATGACCGGCGCCAGCCAAAAAAGCCAAAGCTGTTCGAGCGCCAGCCCGCTTTCCACCAGCGCAGGCCCGGTGCTGCGCGCCGGATTGACCGAGGTGTTGGTCACTGGAATCGAAATCAGATGAATAAGCGTCAGCCCCAGACCGATGGCAAGCGGCGCAAAACCCGCAGGCGCCCGGCCGTCGGTTGATCCCATGATGATCCATAGGAAAATGCCCGTCAGCAAAATTTCCATGGTGAACGCGGACACAACATCATAGCCACCAGGCGAAGCTTCGCCAAAGCCATTGGCGGCAAGCCCGTCGACAGCCAGATCATAGGCCGCATTGCCGCTGACGACATAATAAAGCAGCAGCGCGGCGACGATGCCGCCGGCGACCTGCGCGAAAATATAAAGCGGTATGTCGCGCGCTTCAAAACGCCCCCCGGCCCACAGGCCCAAGGTCACCGCCGGGTTGAGGTGGCACCCGGAAATATGGCCAATGGCATAGGCCATGGTCAGGACCGTCAAACCAAAGGCAAGCGATACGCCCAGCAAACCGATTCCCACTTCCGGAAAAGCGGCGGCGATCACCGCGCTGCCGCATCCGCCGAATACGAGCCAGAATGTGCCGATAAATTCGGCCAGCCCTTTTTGAACATGCGTCATTGGACCCCTCCTCCCCCGTCGATGGCCCGACGCCATCGGCGCGAGGGAGAAGCGTAGCAGTTTGATTTTAAACGACAAGCTAGCGGAGAATAAGATAGCGCCATTTTGGCGGCAATCAGGCGGCGGCGACCGTCTCGACAAATTGATTGGCGCGCTGGTGCAGCGAGCGGGCGGTGCGGGTCAGCCCTGTCGCCAGTTCGCCCAGCGACACCGCGCCTTGGCCCGCCAGCGAGGCGCCGCGGCTGATATATTGGACGCGCTCGTCAATCTCCCGCCCCGCTGCGACCGCCTGTTCGACATAGCTGGCAATCAACAGCGCCGTCATGCTCTGCCCCGTCACCGCTTCATCGACGGCATCGGAAAAGTCGCTGTTCGCCGCAATGGCTCGCTCGGCCTCTTCAAAGCCATCGGCCACCTGTTCGACAATGTCGCGAATGCGCTGAATATAAGGGGTGATATCGCCTGCCGCGCTGCGCGTTTGCTTGGCTAGCATCTTCACCTCCGACGCCACGACCGCAAAGCCGCGCCCAGCCTCCCCGGCGCGCGCCGCCTCGATACCGGCATTCAGCGCAAGCATATTGGTGCGGCCCGCCATGTCGATGATAAGTTGCATCATCTGTTCGATTGCCTGTCCCGCTTCTTTCAGCGCCGCCGCCCGCTCGGCAGCGGTGCGCACCTTGGCCTGGGCCGCGTGGCGCGCGGTGCGCGCATGGGTGCCATCCTCGACGATGCGGGTCATGCTGTCGGCCAGTGCATGGCCGCGTTCGCCCAGTTCGCGCAAGCCATCGAGCGTCTGCGAGGAAGCGCCCGCGACCGACGCGGCATCGCGTCCCGTCTGTTCCGCGCGTTCGGACAGGCTGAAGGCGACTGCCTCCACCTCGCGCGCCGCTTCGGACAAGGCCTCGGCGAGGGCGGCGATATCGCGCTGAAAATCTCGGCCTGCATCATCGACCCGCGCGCCGCGCGCCGCGCGTTCCTGCGCCAGTTCGACCTCGCGCATCATCGCCAGCCGCGCAAGCTGCGCGCTGTCGAGCGTTTCGACGAAGCGCCCCTGGTCAACCAGCACCAGCGCCTCGCATCCCGGCGCTCGCCCCACACGCGCCAACAGCGCGGCGGTCGACTCGCTTGCCTCCGCAATCAGGCAGGGTTCCACCATCTGCTTGATCGACCCGCCGATGGTGGGATTTTGCATCAGCGAAAACCAATAGGGACAGAACAGCAGTTCGCGTACCTTTTGCTCGCGGATAATACCGATGGGCCGTCCCGCCTCGTCCAATATGGTTAGAACCGTCAGTTCGACATTGGCACGAAACAGGTCGATCACCTGTGACAAATGGGCATCGGCGTCCAATGTCGTGGAATGGCCGGAAGCCGGAAGGGGAAGCTGGTCGGCGGGGAGCATCTATCTCTTCTTTGTTGGTCCGGCGGTCCGCGACCGGACAGCAAGGGAGATAGCCCAACAAGGTAAACGCGAATTTAACCATTTGTTTCAATGATATGACAAAAGCAGCTTTTGACGGTTCATCGCAACAGGCTGTTCAGCATCCGGCGCCTATGTCATATCGGACGCCCCAAGGGAGGACAGGATGATCAAAGCGATAGTAGCCCTTTCGGCGGCCATGATGCTCAGCGGCTGCGTCGGCGCGGTCAAATCGGTGGTCACTGCGCCCGTAAAGGCCGTGGGTCAGGTGGCCGACTGGACGACTACCAGCCAAGACGAAGCCGACCGCAATCGCGGCCGCGAACTGCGCAAGCGCGAGGAACAGCTGGGCAAGCTGCAACGCGAACGCGACAAGGCGGCCGAAAAATGCCGCCGCGGCGAGCAACCGCAATGCCAGCGCGTCGAAGTGCTCGACCATGAAATAGAAGCGATGGTCTCAGCCCCCTATTGATCGGGGCCAGCGCCGTTTTTCCTGCCGGTCAGCGCACGCGGCGCCCGGTCCATACGACCCGCCCGATCAAATGAATGGCGGACATGGGCACATCCTCCCAGCTGCGATATTGGCTATTGTCGCTGATCACCGCAAGCCGTCCCGGCCCTGGCGCGCGCGCAATGCGCTTCACCATCAGCACATCGTCCATTCGCAGCACATAAATGCCATCGCGCAGCCGTGCCGCTGTATCGCCCCCGTCGACCAATATGTCGTCGCCATCGTTCAGCGTCGGCGTCATCGAATCGCCCTCGACGCGAATCAGGCTGAGCGCGCGCAGATCGGCGCCCAGTTCGCGCAGCCATTTGGGGTCAAAGGCAACCGCCCCCTCCACCGCTTCGCCATCGACGCTCGCACCCGCCCCGGCTGAGGCGCCAATCGCCAATTTGGGCACCAGCAACATATCGCCGACGCGCCGCTCCCGCTGCGCCGCTAGCGTCGGCGCAGCAACGCGCTGGACCGGGGCGCCCAGCATGGCTTCGGGCACTCCCAGAAAAGCGGCAATGCGCGCACGATCCTCCTCGGCCAGCCGCCGGGGCGAACCGCGCTTGATATATTGCTGAATATAAGCGGGGTTACGGTCGATCACCGCCGACAGCCGTGCATAATCGACCCCCTGCTCGCGGCATAGCCGATCGAGCGTGGCGCGCGGATCGCTGCCGCCCTCCCTTGCTTCATCCAAATCACTGGCCATGGGACGTCCTTCCTATTTCCTATTAGCAAACGGAAAAATCCTAGACAAGTAGGAAATCGCCCATCAAATAGGATTTATCCTATCGACGAATCACTCGCCATGTCAGTCAGCCAGGGAGGACGGAATGGAGCGCAGCCTGTTGCAACGTATCGAAGCATTTCTGAAAGAATCGGGCATGCCCCCGACCCTGTTCGGGCGTGCGGCGGTGCGCGACCCCCGGCTGGTGTCCGACCTGAGACGCGGGCGCGAGCCGGGGCGGCGGGTGATCACCCGCACCGAAAATTACATGAACCACTGGCGCGCCGAACGCGACGCGGGGCGCGTGCAGCCCGCACCGCCGCGCGCCGTCCAGCCGGGACGTCCAGCGGGAAACGGACCCAGGGAGCAGAAGGCATGATGCGGCTTTCGCCGCGCCCGGCTGCTCCCGCCTCCCGCGCCTTTCGTGCAGTTCCTCCGCCGGAGCCGCCGCGCCGCTGCCCCCACGGGCGCCTGTCCCGGCTACTAGCAGCGATGCTGCCGCCCATGGTGGTCATCACCCAAAGCCATATGCGCCCCTGGGCCAGCGCCAGCTTTGTCGGCGCGCGCCATATCTTTCACTGCAGCATTGCCAAAAATGCGGAAAGCGCCGCCGTGGCCGCCGGTCTGGCGGCGTCGCTGCAAGAACAAGCGAGCGCGCACGAATGGCATTTACCGCGCGATTTTGTCGCCGATGTCACGGTCGAAGCCGCGGCGGCGGGCGAAACCGGGGACGGCTCCGTGCTGATCGTGGAAATATTGACGGTCGAAGCCTGAACAGGTCTGCAGGTTGGAATTTTACCCGACGGCGCGGCGGTTCATCCGCTCAAGGGTGCCGAGCGCCGCTTCCAAGGCAAAATCAATTTCCTCCGCCTCGCCTTCGGGCGGGGGAAAGGAAGCGCCGGGCGCACTGCGCGTAGCGGGGGACGGCGCAGACATGTCGAGCGGCGCGGTGCGGCGGCGGGCCAGCCCTGCCTCCAGCCGCGCGACCATCGCGCCCAGGCTGCGATCCTTGGGGTCGGGGCGCGCGGAGCCGCTCCGCTCGGCGGGCTGCAGCCACGGCGCCTCATCGCCCGCCAGATCATCTGCGGGGGCGTGGTTTGGCATATCGCCCGCAATATCGGCGAGCAGCAATTCCTCTTCCGCCGCCGCCGGGACGCTCAATTCGAAAGGCGCTTCCCCCGCTTCCGCTTCCCCCAACCCATTACCGCTCCCAGGCCGCACCAGCGGCCCCAGCCCTTCGGGGGGCAGGTCGCGCGCAGCGTTGATCGGGGGACGAAGCGGATCGTCGGGATGGCGGTCGGCGCGGCGGCGCGGCGGCGCATATTCGCTTGGGCGCTCGCGCTCCTGCCCAGCCTTGCCCCTGCCGCCCAAGCGGCGCCGCAAGGCAGCAAGCCCTGTTTCCTCGGGCCGCGCGAGCAGCAAAGCGACAAAAGCCGCCATCACCGCAGCGACCCCCGCCAGCCCCAGCGCCAGCGCCAGCCGCGCGCCATTGCCCACCGGCGGAATGAAAATATCCGACAGGCGGTCGAGATAAAGGTTCCAGCTGATCGCGCCGATCCACGCCATCGGAATCACCGCGACGAACAAAAAGCTGAGCGCCGCCGCGCCAATCACGGCCGGAAGCGCAGGACGCAGCCCGGCCAGCAGCGCCAAAGGTGTCGCTGTAACGCGCCGCTTGTCGCCATTATCGTCCATCATCGTTCCAAATCCGTCGCGTTCCCATCGGAACCGCCCTTCTTCATTTTCCCGCGCGCGCAAGGAGTCGCTGGTAAACGGGTTCGTAACGTAAAATGTTTGACGACCAGTTACGATGGGTTTCGACAAAGGCGCGCGCGGTGCGGCGACGTTCGTCCCACATCTCCCGCTGGCTGAGCAGATCGGCAAGCGCCGCTGCGGTGGCGGCGGGATCGTCCGGCGCGAACAGGCTGCCCGTCACCCCATCCTCGATCAGCTCTCGGTGCCCGCCGACATCGGAGGCGGCGACCAGCTTGCCCTGCGCCATGGCTTCGAGCGGTTTCAGCGGGGTGACCAGATCGGTGAGGCGCATTTTCTTGCGCGGATAGGCGAGAATGTCGATCAGCGAATAATAGCGCTCAACCTCCTCATGCGGCACCCGGCCGACAAAATGGATCTGGTCGCGTACCGGCGAAGCCGCCGCCTGCGCCTTCAGCGCCGCCTCCATCGGTCCGCCGCCGACGAGCAACAGCCGCGCTGCAGGCTGCGCCGCGATCAGCGCGGGCATGGCGGCGATCAGATCGTCGATCCCCTCATAATCATAATAGCTGCCGATAAAGCCGATCACCGCGTCTGACGCCGCGAGGCCCAGCGTCTCGGCCAGCGCATCGTCGCGCGGCGGGGGCGTGCCGAACAGGTCGAGATCGACGCCATTGGGCGACACGATAATCTTGTCCGCCGCAACCCCGCGCGCGATCAGGTCGCCGCGCAGCCCTTCACAGATCACCGCCACGGCATCGGCGGATTTTACCGCATGCGTTTCAATGGCGCGGATCAGGCGATAGCGCAAATCGCCCTCGCGCCCCGTGCCATTGCCGACCGCCGCATCCTCCCAGAATGCGCGAATCTCGTAAATCACCGGCAGGCCGAGCCGCTTGCCGACGCGCAGCGCCGCCAGCCCGTCGAGCACCGGCGAATGGGCATGGAGCAGGTCAGGCCGCCATTCGCGCGCCAGCGCCTCGGTCCGCGCGGCGAGCGCGCCAATCTCGCGCCATTCGCGGATCGGCGAGCGCGCGGACGCTATCGCTGGCGTGCGATAGAAAGTCAGCCCATCGACCGTCTCTACCTCGGGACCGGGCAGCGGGTGGCGCACGCCGCTCACGCCCGCAACCTCCCACCCCTTGGCCGCCTGCGCCTTCATCAGCGCGCGCGTACGAAAGGTATAGCCGCTATGCGCGGGCAGGCTGTGGTCGAGGACATGCAGGATACGGGTCATGGGCTTGCGCTTTGACATAGAAGGCTTAACGCGGCGTCAACCCCCTTGGCGTAGGGCGACGCGATGATCGACAATTTTTCGATTGCTCTCACTCATGGCCTGATGGCGATTGCGCTGTGGCGAATGCTGCATCGCGACGATCTCGACCATGAGGTCAGCCCGCGCCTGCAATGGCAGCAGCGCCGTGATGCCGAGCGCGCGGCCGAGGCGCGCGCCGGGGTGACGGGGGCAAAGGCCGGGGCACGTCAGGAAGGGGCGGAGGATGCGTGATCTCGCCTTCATCCTGTTCCTGTTTGCCTTCATCGGCGTCGGCTTTCGCAAGCCGTTCCTCTTCGTCCTCGCCTTTTGCTATATCGACATCGTCGCACCCCAGCGGCTGAGCTATTTTCTGCTCAATGCCCTTCCCATTTCGCAGATCGTCTTTCTGCTGGCGGTCGGCGGGTGGGTGATTGCCGATAACAAGCGCGATGTGAAATGGTCGGGGCGTCAGACTTTGCTGTGCGCGCTGCTCATCTATTGCTGGATCACCACCATTCATGCCGATTTCCCGATCGAGGCGGCGGATAAATGGAGCTGGGTATGGAAAGCGCTCATCTGGGCGATTTTCCTGCCGCTCACGCTGCGTACCAAATTGCGGATCGAGGCGCTGGCGCTGCTCATGCTTCTCTCCGCCGGGTCGATTGCCATTGCCGGGGGCATCAAAACCGCCGCGGGCGGGGGCGGCTATGGCTCGCTGCAATTGCTGCTCGATGAAAATTTCGGCCTGTATGAAGGGTCGATCATGTCGACCGTCGGCATTGCGATCATCCCGCTCATCCTCTGGTATCGGCGGCACGGCACGTTGTTCCCGCCCGACTGGCGCGTTTCAACCTTCTGCTTTGCGCTCTGCTTTGCCTGCATGTTGTTGCCCATCGGCACCCAGGCGCGCACGGGACTGGTCTGCCTTCTCGTGCTTGCCATTTTGTCGCTGCGGACAGTGAAATATCGCCTCCTCTATCTGGCAGGCGCGGGGTTGCTCGCCATGGCCGCAATCCCCTTTCTGCCGCAAAGCTATACCGAGCGAATGCAGACGATTCAGGGGTATAAGTCCGACCAGTCGGCGTCGACCCGTGTCGCCGTCTGGGCGTGGACCACCGACTATGTGAAGGACAATCCCTTCGGCGGCGGCTTCAACGCATTTTTGCAGAACAAGCTGCGCGTCGAGACCGAAGCGTCGGAATTTGACGATTCGCCCGGCGCCGACACGCCAACCGTCCACCTCGACGAAGCGCGCGCCTATCATTCCAGCTATTTCGAAATGCTGGGCGAACAAGGCTATCCGGGGCTCCTGATGTGGCTGCTGCTGCAAGGCGCGGGGATTTTCCAGATGGAAAGGCTGCGACGCCGCTATCTCAAGACCCGCCGGGCCGAGGAACAATGGATCGCTCCGCTCGCCACCGCGCTCCAAAATGGCCATATCGTCTATATGGTCGGCTCGCTGTTCGTCGCAATCGCTTTCCAGCCCTTCATCTATATGATGCTGGCGCTCGAAATCGGCCTCACCACCTATTGCCGCCGCCGCGAGCAGCAATCGGGATGGCGCCCGCTCACCGCCCGCCCGGCCGAGGTGCCCGCGCGCCATGGCTGGCAGGCGGGCCGTTGAAGCTTCGGCAGGGATAAGGGAACCATTTTTCACCTCAGCCGCTCCCCTGAAGGGGTTATCCAACGCCTTATGTTTCGCCGGGGGTCGGCCACGCTGACGCCCACCGCACAGGATAGATATTTTGCCTTTCACCACTGCCGCCCGGGCCGCCGCACCGACTCCACAGGATAATCCATTCGAACAAATGCGCCTCTGGTGGGAAAGCAATCTTCTGTGGGTCCACAGCCATTGGCTGCAAATCGCGATTGCCATCGGCGCGGGGCTGCTCATCTATTTCCTGTTGTCGATGATCCGCACCATCGCGTTAAATCGCGCAAAGGCCGCCGACACCCAACACAGCCTGACCAACATCGTCGGCCGCGTCATCTACAAGACCAAATCCTTCGTTCTCGCCCTCGTCGCCATTCGCCTCGTCGCGGGCTATGCCGCGCCGCCGCCGCTGGTCATGAACATCATCCAGTTCATCTTCACCATCGCCGTCGTGCTTCAGGTCGCAATCTGGGCGCGCGAAATCATCATCGGGCTGATCCAGCGCCGCGCCGCCGATGGCAATAATGAAACGCTGACCAATGCGATGGGCATCATCCGCTTGCTCATCAGCGTCGCGCTCTTCGCCATCGCCGCAGTGGTCATCCTCGACAATATGGGGGTGAATGTTACCGGGCTGATCGCGGGTCTCGGCATCGGCGGCATCGCCATCGGTCTCGCCGCACAGGGGATTTTCTCCGACCTCTTCGCTTCGCTGTCGATCATCTTCGACCGCCCGTTTCGCGTTGGCGAGGCGATCAAATATGACAATAGCGTCGCCACGGTCGAACGCATCGGCCTCAAAAGCACCAGGCTGCGTTCGGTCAACGGCGAACAGCTCATCATTTCCAACACCAATCTCCTGTCAAAGGAGATTACCAACTACGCCCATCTCGACCATCGCCGCGTGCAGTTCGCCATCGGGGTCATTTATCAGACCACGCCCGCCATGCTCCGCGCGCTTCCCGCGCTTCTGGAGGAACAGGTAAGGGCCGAAGGGCATGAATTCATCCGGTCGAGCTTTATCGGCTTCGGCCCTTCCAGCCTTGATTTCGAGCTGGTCGTCGACGTGTTCAGCGCCGATTATAACGAAGTCATCGCCGCGCGCACCGCCATCGGCATCCGCCTGTTCGAGGAAATGACCAACGCCGGATATGATTTCGCCTATCCGACGCAAACGACCTTCACCGCTGCGCCCGACGGGACGATGATTCTTCCCTATCCCGACAGTTTGACGGTGAAGCCGCAAAAAGGTGGCGGAACGAAACCGGCCTGACGCTACGGCGACGCGGCTCTGGGGCATAACCCTTGTGCAATGCCGCAAAACCGGCCTAGAACGCCCGCTTCAAGCATAAGAGAGGAGCGGAAATGGGCGCGATTTCGCCGCAGGAAATGACCAAGCTGGTGGGTCAGCAGATCGGCACGTCCGAATGGGTGCTGGTCGACCAGGACATGATCAACAAGTTCGCCGACGCGACCGGCGACCACCAATTCATTCATATCGACGAGGAAAAGGCAAAGCTGACGCCCTTTGGCGGCACCATCGCCCACGGCTTTCTGACGCTGTCGCTCTTTCCGCTGCTCGCCGCCAAGTCCGACTGCCCGCGCGCCGAAGGCGTGAAGATGGGCGTCAACTATGGCGGCAACAAAGTGCGCTTCCTCGCGCCCGTGCGTTCGGGCAAGCGGGTGCGCGGCCATTTCAAGCTGCTCGCGCTCGAAGAAAAGCGCCCCGGCCAGTGGCAGCAGACGCTGGAATTCACCGTCGAGATTGAGGGCGAGGAAAAGCCCGCGCTGATGGCCGAATGGATCAGCCAGTTTTTCGTATAGAATATCCGGCGGACCTCCCCCGAAAGACCAACCGGATTTAAAAGCAAGAGGATCAAGACTATGCGTGACGCCGTCATCGTTTCCACCGCCCGCACCCCGCTGACCAAGGCGGGCCGGGGTTCATTCAACAACACGCTGGCGCCGACGCTGGGCGCCTTTTCGGTCAAGGCGGCGATCGAGCGCGCGGGCATTGAAGGCGGAGAGATTGACGATGTCCTCTTCGGCGCCGCGATGCAGCAGGGGTCGCAGACGATGAACGTCGCGCGCCTCATCGCGCTGCGCGCCGGCCTTCCCGTCACCGTGCCGGGCATGTCGATCGACCGCCAATGCTCGTCGGGCCTGATGACCATCGCCACCGCGGCTAAGCAGATCATCGTCGACCGCCAGGACATCTGCGTCGCGGGGGGCGTTGAAAGCATTTCGAAGGTCAGCGGCAGCGGCAAACTGTTCGTCGAGCCCGATCCGGAACTGATCGCGATGCACAAGGACACCTATATGCCGATGATCGGCACCGCAGAGGTGGTCGCCAAGCGTTACAATATCAGCCGCGAAGCGCAGGATGAATATTCGCTCCAGTCGCAGCAGCGCACCGCCGCCGCGCAGGCCGCGGGCAAATTCGCCGACGAAATCATCGCCTGCAAGGCGACGATGGGCGTGATGGACAAGGAAACGAAGGAAGTCTCCTTCAAGGAAGTCGTCGCCGACCGCGACGAATGCAACCGCCCCGAAACCACGCTCGAAGGGCTCGCCAGCCTCAAGCCGGTGATGGGCGAAGGCCACACCATTACCGCAGGCAATGCCAGCCAGCTGTCCGACGGTTCGGCCGCATCGGTGCTGATGGAAGCCAAGGTCGCCGAAAAGCGCGGCCTCAACCCGCTCGGCCGCTATGTCGGCATGGCGGTCGCGGGCACCGAACCCGACGAAATGGGCATCGGTCCCGTCTATGCCATTCCGAAGCTGCTCGAACGCTTCAATCTCAAGATGGACGACATCGGCCTTTGGGAACTCAACGAAGCCTTCGCGGTGCAGGTCCTCTACTGCCGCGACAAGCTCGGCATTCCTGACGAGCTGCTCAACGTCAACGGCGGCTCTATCTCGATCGGCCACCCCTTTGGCATGACCGGCGCGCGCTGCGTCGGCCACGCGCTGCTCGAAGGCAAGCGCCGCGGCGTCAAATATGCCGTCGTCACCATGTGCATCGGCGGCGGTCAGGGTGCTGCCGGACTGTTCGAAGTTTTCTAAACATCATCGGGCTGGTCCTTCGGGACCGGCCCTTTCTCTATGGGGGGAATATTCATGAACGCCATCGGCATCATCGCGACGCTGCGCGTCCAACCGGGCAAGGAAGCGGAATTTGAAGGCGTCTTCGCCGAACTCGCCCCCGCCGTCCGCGCCAATGAGCCCGGCAACAGCTATTACCGGTTGTTCAAGGCCGAGGAAGCCGGCGTCTATAAAGTGCTCGAATGCTATGACGATGCCGCCGCTACCGAAGCGCATCGGGCTTCCGACCATTTCCGCACGCTGGGCGCCAAACTCGCCCCATGCCTCGCCGCCCCGCCCGAAATCGAGCGGCTGAGCGCCGCCTGACGCCGCGCGTCAGGGGAAAGCGGATGACCGGCCTCCCCTTCCCCGGTGCCCGCCTCGCCGCGCTGCTCTTGTTACTGGGCGCTGCGGCGTCGGGGCCGCATATCGCCCAAAGCTTTGCCCGCACTCCCGCCCTGACCGCCGCGTCCATCGACGCCATTTTGACGGCGCAGGATCAGGACTCCCATGCTGATCTGCGCGGCATCGTGATCCTGAAAAATGGTCGGCAACTCGCCGAACGCTATTATCATGATGCGGTCGGTGGGCAAAAGCATCACCGCGCTGCTGCTCGGAATGGCGAAAGACAGCGGCCATATCGCCGCCGTCAGTGATCCGGTTTCGCATTATTGGCTCGAAACAGGCAAGGCGCCGCTGGGCGCCGCCACGCTGGAGCATCTGTTGACGATGCGCGCCGGCCTCGCCGCCGATGACGACGACGCCGCATCGCCGGGGCACGAGGACCGGATGGACGCCGCCGACGATCCGCTGGCCTTTGTCGCCGCCTTGCCGCGCGCCGATCCGCCGGGGCAACGCTATCGCTATAATTCGGCCACCGCCTATGCCGCGGGCGTGGTCGTCGCCAAGGCGAGCGGACGCAGCCTCGCGCAATTTGCGGACAGCCGGCTCTTCGCCCCGCTCGGCATCACGCGCTGGCGGTGGGAGGCGGACCGGGCGGGCTATACAAAGGGACAGGGCAATCTCTGGATCACGGCGCGCGGCCTTGCGGCAATTGGCGAGATGGTTCGCCGCAAAGGGCGGTATCGCGGGAAACAGATTATCAGCGGTGACTGGATTCCCGCCGTGCTCGCGCCAGCAGTCGATATCGCGGCGGTCGATCCCTATGCCGACAGCTATGGCTATTTCTGGTACGGCAACGTCAGCCAATCGGCGACCGCATGGCCCATGTGTATTTTGCATCGGGAAATGGCGGAAATAAAATCTATGTCGTCCCCGACAAAAGCTGGTGATCGCCATCACATCGGCCGCCTATGGGCGCGGGCATGGACAGCGGCGCTCCGAGCCATTTTGAAACCCATCCTCGCCGCCGATATCAGCGCTGCACCGCCCCGGCGCTGACGGGCTTGCCGCGCTTCTCGTCACCCCGGGCTCGATCGCTCCTTATACCCTTCAACCAAAGGCTGACGGCCCCCGGCTTTCGCCGGGGTACATGCAATGTGTCGGAGTGGAATAATCACCGGCCTGGTCCGAGGCCTCTCACTTCCGCCTCACCTCCGCGACGAGGGAACCTTTTCAACCGTCAGATCAAGCCCCGGCCTCCCGCCTTGCAATGCCCCGCCCATCAGCGCATCCATCTCCGGACATTCGCCTTCAGGCCGGTCGCCCATCAGATAGCGCGGCCCGGCGCCCCGCGCGGCACAATGGTCGCCCGGGTTGTAAAGCTTGCAATTTTTGAGCGAAAGACAGCCGCAGCCGATACAATTGTCGAGCAGCGCGCGGGTACATTGCAGCGCGGCGATCTGATCGTCGATCCGGGCGCGCAGGCCGGTGCTGATCCGCCCCCAATCCTCGGCATTGGGGGTACGCTGAGCGGGCAGCCGTGCGAGTTCATCGGCGACCTCCTCCAGGCTCAACCCCATTTTCTGGGCGATCAGGACAAAGGACACGCGGCGAATATCGGCGCGCAGAAATCGCCGCTGCCCCCCGCGTGTGCGCAGCGCCTCGATCAGCCCCTTGCTCTCGTAAAAACGGATCGCGGACACCGCGACCCCGGTGCGCGCAGCGAGTTCGCCGATCGAAATCAGGTCGGTGCGATGCATGCTCATCGATCCACCCCGCCCTCCGGCATTTTTCTATTCTCCATCCACACACCCTTGCTCATCATGCGCTGCCCCCCGGAAACCCTGTCATTGCGAGCGGCAAAGCCGCGCGGAAATCCCCAGCCCGCGCCCCGTCCTCAAGCCAACGGCCCCGCGCTTCGCTCTCCGCGGATTGCACCCAAAGCATCATCTCACCCCTTGAAACCGAATCAGCAGTCGTCCCTCGGCAAAAGCGCGTACAGGCGTCGCAGGACGGACCCCGGACCTTCGCTGGAACACCCCGCCTGCCTCAACGGGAAAAGCCTCAAGACAACAATCCTTAACCTAAAGATCACTTTAACTTTCATAAAGGCGCGGTCAAGCCCGAATCAGGAGTTTTCCCCATGGCCGCCCCCTTTATCGAACATGTGAATCTGACCGTCAGCGACCCCGACCGCACTGCCGATCTGCTTCAGCGCATCTTCGGCTGGCGCGAACGCTGGCGCGGCCCCGCGCGCGACAATGGCCGTACCATCCACCTGGGGTCAGACAACGCCTATATCGCCCTTTATGCCGAGGCGGACGCCAACGGCTCGCCCGCCCGATGGCCCAAGGGCGCGCCCTTCAATCATGTCGGCATCGTCGTTGAAGATTTGGGCGCGGTCGAAGCGCGGGTGAAGGCAGCGGGCCTCATCCCCTTCAACCATGGCGATTATGAACCGGGCCGCCGTTTTTACTTCATGGACCCCGACGATATCGAATTTGAGGTGGTCAGCTATGCTCCAGCGCCGCAAGGCTGACGCGGGCAACATCGGCCAGCCTCGCGCGTTCCCCTTTCGACAAGCGAAAGGAGACACGCCAATGAGCGACGATATCAAAAAGGCCTTCTGGAAAGAGCTGGCCAACAATCCCTTCCTGATGATTGGCCTGTCGGGGTCGCACGACCATGCGATCCCGATGACCGCTCAGCTCGACAAGGATAATGACGGTTATTTCTATTTCTTCCATTCCAGAAGCGGCCGGCTCGCACGCGGCGGCGGCGCCATGGCCCATTATGCGGCCAAGGGGCATGATCTGTTCGCCTGCATCGCGGGCACGCTCACCCCGGTCCACGACCGCGCGCTGATCGACCAATATTGGTCAAAGCCGGTCGAAGCCTGGTATGAAGGCGGAAGGGACGACCCCGATCTGCTCATGCTGCGCTTCGATCTTGCCGACGCCGAAATCTGGACCGCCGACGCCGGCATCAAGGGGCTGTTCAAGCTGATGACCGGCAAGACGATCCGCGAAGGCGAGATCGGCGATCATGAACGGGTTGCCCTGTAAGCTTTGTAAGGCAGCTTGACGCGACCCCAACCGACTCCGGGCCGGAGAACCCCACCCAACCCCATAGCGCGTGCCCCGGCGAAAGCCGGGGCCCAAAGCGGCCAAGCGCCAGCGCTGGCGTCCCCCTTAAACCCCCGGCGGCAAAATCGTGCCGCGCTCATAACGAAACCCCGGCTCCCGGTCGCGCGCCAGCAGCGCCGGTCCATCGAGATCGACCCAACGCGCCCGCTGGGCAAGGATGAAGGCGGGCGCAATGGCAAGACTGGTCGAGAGCATACAGCCGGCCATGATCGCCAGCCCCGCCTCATCGGCGGCATCGGCGAGGCGCAGCGCTTCGGTCAGCCCACCCGCCTTGTCGAGCTTGATATTCACCCCGTCATAAAAGGCACCAATCCGCGCCACATCGGCGACGGTGTGGCAACTTTCATCGGCCACAAAAGGAAGCGGCGCATAAATGCCATCGAGCAGCGCATCGGTCCCCGAAGGCACCGGCTGTTCGATCATTTCAACGCCCAGCGCGAGGAGCGCCTCGGCCTCTTCCATCAGGTCAAGCTGGCCCCAGCTTTCATTGGCATCGACGAGCAGCCGCGCTTCGGGCGCCCCGCCGCGCACCGCCGCCACCCGCTCACGGTCGCCCTCGCCGGTCAATTTGAGTTTCAGCAGCCGATAGCCCAGCGCCTCTGCCCGCGCCGCCTGTTCGGCCATGCGCTCCGGCGCCGCCAGCGAAATGGTCAATGCCGTCGTGCGCGGGCTGGGCGCGGCCTCGGCCCCCGCCAATTGCCACAGCGGTACCCCGCGTTCCTGCGCCTCCAGATCCCACAGCGCGCAGTCGAGCGCGTTGCGCGCCGCGCCCGGGCCCAAAATTTCCTGCACCGCCGCGCGCGCTTCGGCGCTTTCCATGCCGGCAATATGCGGCATGGCGCGCAAAATCTGGTCGCGGCACATCAGCGCATCCTCGCCCTGATAATAGATGGGCGTTCCTTCGCCGCGCCCGACAAGATCATCGACGCCAATTGCGGCAACGACCACATCGACATGATTGCGTGCGCCGCGGCTGATAACGAAATCGCCCGCCACGTCCCAGCGTTCGACCCGTGCGCTTTTCAGTTGGATACCCATCAAAGGAGCTTAAGAGAGCAAATCATGCCGGGTAAATCCCTTTCTGAGCTCATCGGCGATCTGGGCCGTCGCCTCGCCGTTGATGCCCATGCCGCATGGCTCGCCGCGCGCGACCCGCGCGTCCCGGCTTTGGCGCGGCTGCTCGCCGTGGCGGTCGCCGCCTATGCGCTCTCGCCGATCGACCTCGTCCCCGATTTCATTCCCGTGCTTGGCTGGCTCGACGATCTGATGATCGTGCCGCTGGGGCTGTGGATCGTACGGCGGCTGATCCCCGATCCCGTCTGGGCCGACCTTCATGCCGAGGCCGAAGCCGCGAGCGAACGCCCCTCCAGCCGCGCGGGCATGATCCTCATCCTTGCCCTCTGGGCCTTCGCCCTCTACCTCCTCTACTGGAGCATCCGCATCTCGCCCTGGCATTAGGGCCGTGACCTTGACCTTAGGGCTGTGATCCTGGGGCGATGCCCCTGAGCGCGCGCAGGACAAAGGGCGCGCCTCTCCTCCATCATCACCCCGTCTCCCCATCGTCACCCCGGACTTGATCCGGGGTCCCCCCCGCTTACGCGCGGTCGATCAGGAAATCACACGCCGACATGATGAAGCAAGGCAAGGAAAAGCCGATCCCGGCTACCCTCCACCAACTTCAAACCCCCGAAATAGCGCCAACACCTTCCAAAAATCCAACTAACATTTTGAAAAATAATGGTAATATAAACGCTTACTTGCCACCCCGATCCAGCGCTGCGCGGCACTTTCGTAAACTTCCACGCGTTCCGATCACGGATTTGCGCTATTTCGCTGGCAGCGCAATCCAAAGCGACAGACCTTCCGGCGACGCGGCGGGCGGTTGTTGCGCCACATGCCGCACCGCATCGGCGCGCGCGCGTGCCAATATTCCCGGCGGGCAATCGGCGGGATGGTAAATATGATCGGCCTCCCCCAGCAGCCGCGCCGCGCGCAGCGTCAGATCATCGGGATCGTCGCTGGCAAGGGCGATATGCTCCAGCCGCGCCGCTGCTCTGTCCACCGCATCCGCCGCCGCCAGCCAGGCATCGACCCTTTCGGCGGCCTCGCTCGCCAGCGGGTCGAGCACCCCGCCCGGCGCCAGCGCCGCATCAATGGCGCGGCGCCGCGCGCTCGCCCCCGGCCAGCGCGCCTTCATTGCCTCCCGTGCTACCTGCAACGCACGCGCAAGGTCGCCCAGCCGCGCAGGTAGCATCGCCTCGATCCGCTGCCGCACCGCCTTGGCCAACCCTGCGGAGGCCCCACCGGTGCCAATGGCAATCGTCACCGGCGCGCGGTCAACAATGGCGGGGGTGGTGAAATCGCACAGCGCTGGCCGATCAACGACATTGACGAGGAGCCCGCGCGCGCGCAGCGCATCGGCCGCGGCACGCGCTTCGCCTTCCTCGTCCAGTGCGACAAAGGCCAACATCGCCCCCTCTCGCCATTCGGGGACGATCACCCCGCCCGCGCGCTCGATCAGCCGCGCCTTGGCCTCCGCCGCCTCCCCCTCGCCCACCAGCACGACGGTTCGGCCGGCAAGGTTCAGAAAGATGGGAAGCTGGTGCATGTCATGTCCCTCATGTTCGTCATGCCGGACCTGTCATCCCGGACTTGATCCGGGGTCCGGCATCCATCCCGCGTCGTTTGCGAAAGGGACCCCGGATCAAGTCCGGGGTGACGAAAGAGAATAGCGATGCGCCAAATCGGTGCAACGCGGCTCTTTACTCGATCCAGTCGGGCACCCGCTCCGCCGCCATGATCGTGCCCGCGGCAATGCGGTCGGCGACCACGACAAAACGGTCGCCATCCACCAGCACCTCGGGCACCAGGCTGCGGCTGTTATAGGTCGATGCCATGGTCGCGCCATAGGCCCCAGCGGTGCGGAAAATGGCAAGGTCGCCTTCCTCGACCACATCAATCTCCCGGTCGCGCGCAAAGGTGTCGCCCGTCTCGCACACCGGACCAACGATGGAGGCGGTCATCTTTTCACCCTTCGGCGCCACCGCGACAAAGTCGTGATAGGCGTCATACAGCGCGGGCCGCGCCAGATCGTTCATCGCCGCATCGACGATGACAAAGGGGTCGGTCGCCCCCGGCTTGACCCACAGCACTTCGGTCAACAACACCCCGGTATTACCCGCGATCACGCGGCCGGGTTCGAACATCAAGGTGACGTCCCAATCCTTTGTCACCCGCGCCACCATCGCGCCATATTCGGCCGGGGTCGGCGGATTATCGTCGGGCCGATAGGGAACACCCAAGCCGCCGCCCAGATCGACATGGGTGATGCTGTGCCCCGCCGCGCGCAGATCGGCGACCAGCTGCCCCGCGCGCTCAAAGGCGGCTTCCAGCGGGGCGAGGCTGGTGAGCTGGCTGCCGATATGCAGCGCGACGCCGCGCAGTTGCAAGCCCGGCAGGCCCGCGAGCCGATCAAAAATGGCCGGCGCGCTGTCGATGCCCACGCCAAACTTGTTTTCGGCCTTACCGGTCGAAATCTTGGCATGGGTGCCCGCATCGACATCGGGATTGACGCGCAGCACCGCGCGCGCGGTCATTTCCTTGGCCGCCGCGATTTCGGCGAGCACAACGCCTTCGCGCTCATGTTCGATGTTGAACTGGCCAATGCCCCGGTCGAGCCCCAGCGCCAGCTCGGCGCGCGTCTTGCCGACCCCCGAAAAGACGATGTCCTCCGCCGCTATGCCCGCCGCCAGCGCGCGCTCGAGCTCGCCGCCCGACACGACATCGGCGCCATAGCCCTGCCGCGCGAGCACGCGCAGCACGCCCAGATTGGGGTTGCACTTGATCGCAAAGGCGATGTGCTTCTTCGGCACATCCTTCAGCCCGTCGCGAAACACCTGTGCATGGCGCTCCAGCGTAGCGCGCGAATAAATATAAACGGGGGTGCCGACTTCCTCGGCAATGCGGGTCATGGGGACGTCTTCGGCGTGAAGAACACCGTCACGATATTTAAAATGGTCCATGAAAGGAAATCCTTGGTATCAATGCTCGCGCCCTGTCTTGCCGTCCGTTCGCATTAAGCGAAGTCGAGATGTCCATCTACCTCGATCCCAAATCGAGAGCGGTCTCGGCGTCGCACCACACGCGTGCAGCAAGGAAGAAGCGCGGAAATTCAGCCCGGTGGGGGCAGATCGAAATCATCGGGTTCGCGCGTTTCGGAGCGTTTGAGAAGTTCGTCGCTGCGCTCAGGCCGTGCCTGCGCGTCGGGCGTCGTAAGCTCCTCTGTTGTCGGGGCGCGCGTCGCGCCCACGGGGATAGCTGGATCGGGTTGATTCGCGGGCGGGCGCAGATCGGCCTTGGCTCCGCACGCCGTCAGCGCCGCGAGCAAGGCGGTACCCACCAGAGTGACGGCAATCGGGCGGTGCTGAATCATCATCCTCTTCCTTGCAGCCTGCTTTCGCGAATGCCTAAAGCGCCGCGCGCGCTGCGGCGATGGCCTGCCTTACCCTCTCGGGTGCCGTCCCGCCATAGCTTGCGCGACTTGCAACCGATGCTTCAACCGTCAACGCGGCCAATGCATCGGGAGTCACGGCGGAATGAATGGCGGCTGCATCGGCGGGAGGCAAGGCGGAGAGCTCTACGCCCAGTTCCTCGGCACGCTTGACGCAGGCGCCAACGATATGATGCGCCTCGCGGAACGGCACGCCTGCTTCGCGCACCAGCCAGTCGGCCAGGTCGGTCGCAGTCGAATAGCCCGACGCGGCGAGCGCGCGCATCCGGTCGGTGCGGAAAGTCAGCGTTTCGACCATGCCGGTCATCGCGGCGAGTGACAGGGCGAGCGCGTCAAAGGCGCTGAAAACCGTTTCCTTGTCATCCTGCAAATCCTTGGAATAGGTGAGCGGCAGGCCTTTGACGATCACCGCGAGCCGCTGAAAGGCGCCAAGAAGCATGCCCGCGCGCCCACGCACCAGTTCGGCGGCATCGGGATTGCGCTTTTGCGGCATGATCGAGCTGCCCGTCGACCAGGCATCGGGCAGGCTGATGAAGCCGAAGGGCTGGCTCGCCCAGATCACGATTTCTTCGGCAAGGCGCGACAGATGAATCGCAGAAATCGAAGCGGCGGCACAAAATTCCAGCGCAAAATCACGGTCGGACACGGCGTCGATGCTGTTCGCCATCGGGCGATCGAAGCCGAGCGCCGAGGCGGTTGCGTCGCGATCGAGCGGGAAGCTGGTGCCCGCGAGCGCCGCAGCACCAAGCGGCGATTCGTTGAGCCGCGCCCGCGCATCGACAAAGCGCCCCCGGTCGCGCGCGAGCATTTCGACATAGGCGAGCAGATGATGGCCCAGCGTCACCGGCTGCGCGACCTGCAAATGGGTAAAGCCGGGCATGATGCTGTCGGCATGCTCCTCGGCGCGGGCGAGCAGCGCAGCCTGCAGCGCCTTCAGCCCCGCGTCGATCCGCTCGCAAGCGGTGCGTGTCCACAGGCGGAAATCGGTCGCGACCTGATCATTGCGCGAGCGCGCGGTGTGGAGACGCCCGGCGGCTTCACCCACCAGCTCCTTCAAACGCGCCTCGACGGTCATGTGAATATCTTCAAGGCTGAGGTCGACGGGCACGCCGTCTCGCGCAAATTCCCCGGCGATCTGCGCTAACCCTGCATCGATGGTCGCGGCATCGGCGCCAGAGATAATGCCCTGCGCCCCCAGCATCGCGGCATGGGCGCGGCTTGCGGCAACATCCTCTTCCCACAGGCGCTTGTCGATGGGGATAGAAGCGTTAATCTCTTGCATGATCGCATCGGGGCCGCCACCAAAGCGCCCGCCCCACATGCTGTTACTGTCCGGAGATTTGGTCATCCGCGTGATCCCGAAAAAAACTGTCGCAACGTTCGCCCTGCTGGTCGGGGCGGCCATCGCGGGCTGCGATAGGGAAAAGCCCGGCGCGGAGCAAGCAGCGGCTGAAGGCACAGGCAATTCGATTGCCGCCAGCGCCAAGGACACCCCCTCGCTGGAAGCTTTAGCGCACAAGGTCGATCGCAGCCACCGCGGCAAGCCTGCCCCCGGCGCCCGCTTTATCGCACCCGATGACTCGCTGGTGACGCTCGCCGCCTTTCGCGGCAAACCGCTCCTCGTCAATCTCTGGGCGACATGGTGCGCGCCCTGTGTTGCTGAAATGCCGACGCTCGACGCGCTGGCGGCTCTAAATGCGCGGCTGCATGTCGTGGTGGTCGCACAGGATTTGCAGGGCGCCGAAATCGTCGATCCCTGGTTCCAGAAGGCGGGATTGAAGGCGCTGCAGCCCTATCTCGATCCCGACAATGAGCTGCTCGACGCTTATAACAGCGCGCTGCCGACCAGCATCTATTATGACGCCTCGGGCCGCGAACTGTGGCGGGTGATCGGCGCCATCGACTGGGAAGGCGACGAAGCCAGGGCACTGCTCGCCGAGGCGGGATAGTTGTCCCGCCGACTGATAGGTTGCCCTTTGCAACCATAGCCGGTAGCTCCTCCCGCGAGAGGAGAGTCGATCCATGTCCAGCCGCGACCGGAGGCGCTGAAACGGGCGCCATGTATGATCTTCTCCCTTCGTTGAGCGTGATCGAGGCCTCCTCCTTCGTCGCCTCCCCCACCGCCGGCCTTTACTTGGCGCAAATGGGAGCCGAAGTGATCCGGGTCGACCAGATCGGCGGCGGCCCCGATTTTCGCCGCTGGCCCGTCACCGCAGACAATGATTCCCTCTATTGGGAAAATCTCAACCGTGCGAAAAAGTCGGTGGCGCTCGACCTCTCCCGCCCCGAAGGTCGTGAATTGCTGCAAGAGCTGGTGCGCGCCGCCGGGCAGTTCGTCACCAATTTTCCGGTCGACGGTTTCCTGGCGCACGAGCGCCTTGCCGAACGATGCGCGGAGTTGATCACGGTGCGCGTCATGGGCTGGGCCGACGGCTCGCCCGCGCTCGACTATACGGTCAACAACAGCGTCGGTTATCCGATGCTGACCGGCGCCGGGCCGGAACCGGTCAACCATGTCCTTCCCGCCTGGGACCTGCTGACCGGCGCTTATACCGCCTTTGCGCTGATGGCAGCGATCGAACGGAGGCGCGCGACCGGAACGGGCGGCGAGGTGCGCATCCCGCTGTCCGATGTCGCCATCGGCACCGTCGCCAATCTGGGCGGGATTGCTGAGGTGCTGTACGCGCGAGAGAACCGCCCCCGGCTGGGCAACGCCGTCTATGGCCTGTTCGGACGCGATTTTACGACGCGCGACGGACGGCGGACGATGATCGTCGTCGTTACCCCGCGGCAATGGGCGAACCTGGTCGCGGCGCTGCGTCTGGGCGAAGCGGTTGCTGCGGTCGAGGCCGAACGCGGCGTGTCCTTCGCCGGAGACGACGGCCTGCGCTTTACCCATCGCGACGCGCTCTATCCGCTGTTCGAGGCCGCGATCGCCGCGCGCGACCATGACGATCTTGCCGCCGCTTTTGACGCAGGCGGCATCGTCCATTCGCCCTATCGCACCATGCTCGACGCCGCGAACGACCCGGCGCTCGTTGCGGACAATCCCATTTTCGGCGCGGCGGAAAACCCCAGCGGCTTTGCCTATCCCGCCGCAGGTAGCTTCGCCACGCTGCCGCAGCAGGAGCGCCAGCCACCGCGCCCCGCGCCGCGCAACGGCCAGCATAGCGAGCAAATTTTGGCCGAACGCCTGTCGCTGCCATCGGGCGAGATTGCCCGGCTGATCGATGCGGGGATTGTCGGTGTCGGTTGATGCGCCCGCCCTTCCCCTTCCGTTTATAATCATCCGAATCTGGAGAATGCCATGACCCTGCGCCGCGCCGCCATCGTCGCCCCCATCCGCACCCCCGTCGGCAAGTTCGGCGGCGCGCTGTCCGCGATGACCGCGGGCGATCTGGGCGCGGTCATATTGAAGGCGTTGATGGAGCGCACCGCGATCGACCCCGCGCGCGTCGACGATGTCGTTTTCAGCCAGGGCTATGGCAATGGCGAGGCGCCGTGCATCGGCCACTGGTCATGGCTCGCCGCTGGGCTGCCGATCGAGGTTCCGGGCTATCAGCTCGACCGCCGCTGCGGTTCGGGGCTACAGGCGATCGTCAACGCCGCGATGATGGTGCAGACCGGCATGTCCGATGTCATCGTCGCGGGCGGGTGCGAGAGCATGTCCAACGTCGAACATTATTCGACCGACCTTCGAAAGGGCGTGCGCGCGGGCAATGTCACGCTGCACGACCGGCTGACGCGTGGGCGCGTGATGTCGCAGCCGATCGAGCGTTTCGGCGTGATCAGCGGCATGATCGAAACGGCGGAAAATCTGGCCAAAGATTACGATATCAGCCGCGAGGCGTGCGACGCCTATGCCGTGCGCAGCCATCAGAACGCTGCCGCGGCCTGGGCCAAAGGGCTGTTCGACGACGAGATGGTCCCAGTCAGCGTGCCGCAGCGCAAGGGCGATCCCATCCTCTTCGACCATGACGAGGGCTATCGCGCCGATGCGAGCATGGAGAGCCTGGGCAAGCTGCGCGCGCTGGAAGGCGGGGTGGTCACCGCGGGCAATGCGAGCCAGCAGAATGACGCCGCCGCCGCCTGTCTGGTGGTGGCGGAGGACAAGCTGGATGAACTCGGCCTTGAACCCGTCGCCTGGTATCACAGCTCGGCAGCGGCGGGCTGCGACCCCAGCCGCATGGGCATCGGCCCCGTTCCCGCGACCGAGCGGCTCTTTGCGCGCAGCGGCCTTGGCTGGGATGATATCGATCTGGTCGAATTGAACGAAGCCTTCGCGCCGCAGGTGCTCGCGGTGCTGAAGGGCTGGGGCTGGTCGGAAGGCGACAGCCGCATGGACATGCTCAATGTCAACGGATCGGGCATCTCGCTCGGCCACCCCATTGGCGCGACCGGCGGGCGCATCCTGGCCAACCTGACCCGCGAGCTCAAGCGGCGCGGCGGGCGCTATGGGCTTGAAACCATGTGCATCGGCGGCGGCCAGGGCATCGCCGCGATCTTCGAGGCCGCATGATCCCCGATTACAGCGACATTCGCGCCGAGGTCGCCAAGCTTTGCGCGGCCTTTCCCGGCCCCTATTGGCAGGCGAAGGACCGCGCGCGCGAATATCCCAGCGAATTTGTCGCCGCGCTGGGCGAAGCGGGCTATCTCGCCGCGCTGATCCCGGAGGAATATGGCGGCGCGGGACTGCCGCTGTCCGCCGCCGCCGCGATATTGGAGGAAATCCAGCGACAGGGTTGCAACGGAGGCGCGGTCCACGCACAAATGTATGTGATGGGCACTTTGCTGCGCCACGGATCAGAGGAACAGAAAAGCCGCTATCTGCCGCGCGTCGCCACGGGCGAATTGCGGTTGCAGGCCTTTGGCGTCACCGAACCGACGAGCGGCACCGACACGCTGAGCCTGAAGACCACGGCCAAAAGGGATGGCGACCATTATGTCGTCAGCGGCCAGAAATTGTGGACCAGCCGCGCGGAGCACAGCGACCTGATGATCCTGCTCGCGCGCACGACCCCGCGCGGGGAAGCGGCGAGCCGTACCGAGGGTCTGTCGGTCTTTCTGGTCGACATGAAGGAAGCGCTGGCCGCGAGCACGCTGTCGATCCGCCCGATCGACACGATGATGAACCATGCGACGACCGAAATCTTCTTTGACCAGATGCACGTGCCCGCAGCGAACCTGATCGGCGAGGAGGGCAAGGGCTTTCGCTACATCCTTTCCGGCATGAATGCCGAACGGCTGCTGATCGCCGCCGAGTGCATCGGCGATGCGAAATGGTTCATCGAGAAAGCAAGCAGCTATGCGAAGGAGCGCGTGCTGTTCGGCCGCCCGATCGGCCAGAATCAGGGGGTGCAATTCCCCATCGCCCGCGCCTATGCCCAGATGCGCGCCGCCGAACTGCTCGTCCTCGACGGGATCGCCAGATATGAAGCGGGCGACAATGCGGGGGCAGAGGCGAATATGGCCAAGATGCTGGCGGCCGAGGCAAGCTGGGCGGCAGGCGAAGCGTGCATCCAGACCCATGGCGGCTTTGGCTTCGCCGCCGAATATGACATCGAACGCAAATTCCGCGAAACCCGCCTCTATCAGGTCGCGCCGATCAGCACGAACATGATCCTGTCCTATGTCGCGGAACATGTGCTGGGAATGCCGCGCAGCTATTGAGCCGGACGCAAAAGAAAGGGCGGGTCCCAAAGAACCCGCCCCGGTCGTGTCCGGCATTTGAGGGGGTGGAGCGCCGGTCACGCCCATTTCTTACCAATGCTTATTGGGCATCGTCTCCGGCGGCTTCCTGCTGCTTGGCAGCATTTTTCAGCTCGCCCTTGGTCATGCCGCTGACGAGCACATCGCCCGATCCGGCAAAGCTGGCGGCGGGGAGCGTCGCGGCGCGATCGCCGACTTCGACGGTCACGGCGTCAACCACGCCGCGGCCCGTCTGGCGCACATCCTGCACATAGCCGATGACCTTGCCGCGCGGGTCAGTGACAGGCATTCCGGGTTCAACCGCGAACATGCCGCCCGCATTGGCCGCACCGCTGCCTGCCGCCGCAAGCTGGCCGAGGCTGCCCTGATAGACGCCATTGGCGCTACCCGACGCCGAACCGGCAGCCTGCCCCGCCAGCGAGCCAGCGCCCGACGCCGCACCGGCCGCGCGATTGCGAGCCGTCGCGGCGACATTGCCAGCGGTGCCAACCGCGGAGGAGGCGGTACCGCGCACCGTGCCGGCCGCGCCGCGCACCGTCTGGCCAACCGCGTCGGTGCCGATCAGTTGCGCGTCCACGCTACCGCTGCCCGAGGCTTCTGCCGAGCTGTTGGCCGATCCGCCAATCTGGCGGCCCAGCAGGTCCGCGCCGCCATTGGCCGAACCATTGCCGCGCGCATCGGCCTTGCCGCTCGACCGCACGCGGCCCGAACGACGATCGACCTGCGCATCACCCCGGCCCGATCCGGCCAGATCGCCTGCGCCGCCGATGGTGCTGCCGATCCGGTCGCCGGGATTACCCAGCGATCCGCCCAGCGTGCTGCCGACGGTGCCGCCAAGGCTTCCGCCCAGACCGCCGCTACCGCCCAGAAGCTGCGCCGAGGCGGGGGCTGCCATCGCCAGCGCCGAAACCATCAGCGCCGCTGCGGGAATGAAAATCTTCTTCGCCATAATCCTTCTCCTAAGTCTTGCGGCCCGGAGGGGGTGGGCCTGGGAAGAGAACGATGGCGCTTTGCGATTTCTTCCAAAAAAAATTCAGCGGCGCGCGCAATCGCCGCAAATCAGCCCATGGCCATAGATTTTGTCACGCCCCTTTTTACCCAGATCATGCGCTTCGGCGATCAGGGCGGCGACGGCAGGCTCGATCCGCTGAACATCGGGCGCGCCATAATGGCGCGCGAGCCGTCCCGCGACGAGCGGCGCGGCAAAGGAGGTGCCGCGCACCGCCGCAACCCCGCCCTTTTCATCCGCCGCGGCCATATCGGCGCCAGGCGCCGCAAAATCGACCCCCGACTTCACCCGCGCTTCGGGAAGCGCGCGGGCCTTGTCATCGACCCCGGTCACGCCCAGCACCCCCAGCCATGCGGCGGGATAGGCGGGCGGCGCAGCGGGGCCGTCATTGCCCACCGCCGCAACAATCAGCATGCCGCGTCGCTGTGCGCGCCGCACCGCAAGCCCCAACAGCCTATTGTCCGGCCCGACGAGGCTGATCGTTGTCACGGCAACCCCGCGTTCGGCAAGCCAGCCGAGCGCGCGGGCAATGGCGCTGGCATTACCGCCCGCCGGATCATTGCCATAAACATCGGCAGCGAGCAGCCGCGCTCCGGGGGCGCCCCCCCGGACCGGCCCGGTGCCGATCATCAAGGACGCCACCGCCGTGCCATGCGCGCTCGGCCGGGGCGCGCCGCTAGCAAAGCCGCGTTGCTCGACGCGGCCAGACAGGGCAGCATGCTTGGCAACGCCGCCGTCGATCAGCCCCAGCGAGGCGCGTCCGCCCGGTGTCGCCATCGCCAGCGCCGCGCCGGAAAGCGCGCCGCCCGCGGCATGCCCGCTGCCCGCGCTTTGAAAATAAAGATGGTCGGCATCGACCTCCGCCTCGGGCAAAAGCTTGGCGAGCCGTTTTTGCGCGCGCGCAAGGCTTTGCCCCCGGGGCAAGCGAAAGCGCATGATCTCGAGGTCGAGTCCTTCAATCCGCTCCCGGTCGATCAGTGTAAAACCCGCTCCTTCAGCCTTGGCCAGCATAGCGGCATCGACCCCGCTTGCGATCAGGACGCCCGCACGCGCAATCTGCTTGTCGCGGTCCAGCTCGACCCGTCCCGGATGTTCGCGCAGCAAAGTGGCGATCCGGTCCAGTCGAACGCGCTCCAGCCCGCCATTCACCAGCCCGCGCGCGCTCCGCTCGACCTCGGGCAGCGGCGACGGCAGGGGCGAAAGCGGTGGCAGGCTCCCGCGCTGGTCGGGAACACCGATCTGCGGCAGCGAAAGCTGCGCCGAGGCGCTCGGGGCGCCGCCGCCGATCAGCAGCGCGCCTATCGCCAGAACCAAAATCGCATATCGCATAAGCCGTCCTTGATCGCAGCATGATGAGCCAATGTTGAACCAGGCACCCACCGCCGAAAAAATTTAGCATCCGCGGGAAGAAACGATAGGAGTGCATCGTTTCATCCGGGAGAAGGCGAAAAGGCGATTATGCGCTTTGAGGACGAATTGGTCGAGCTGTTGCCGCGCCTGCGCCGCTTTGCGCGCGGGCTGACCGGCAACACCAGCGACGCCGACGATCTGTGTCAGGCGGCGATCGAGCGCGCGCTGAAATCGCAGGATCAATGGAGCCATGGGACAAGACTGGATAGCTGGATGTACCGGATAACGCGCAACCTCTGGATCGACGACCGCCGCGCCGCCGGACGGCGCGGCATCCACGCCCCTATCGACGATGCCGTCACTCAGGTGGCGGGCGACGATGCGGCACAGGTCGAGGCGGGCGTGGTCGGGGGCGATGTCGACAAGGCCATGGCGCGCCTTCCCGATGAACAACGCGAAGTCGTCCTGCTAGTGCTGGTCGAAGGCTATGCCTATCGCGAAGCCGCCGACATATTGGACGTGCCGATCGGCACCGTCACATCACGGCTGGCGCGGGGCCGCGAAAGCCTGATGCAGATGCTGGGAGAAGCCGCATGACTTTCGATCCTGAAACCATCGCCGCTTTCGTCGATGGCGAGCTTGATGATCTCACGGCGCATCGCATCACCCGTGAGGCCGAAACCAATGCCGCACTTGCCGCCGAGATCGCGCGCCATCGCGCGCTGCGTGACCGGCTCGCTGCCCATTATGCACCCGTTGCCGAAGAGCCGGTGCCCGATCGCCTCACGGCGCTCCTTGCTGGTGCAAGCGAGCAATCGGGAGACAGGATCGTTGACAGTCTAGCCGAGCGACGCGCGGCAAGGGAAGCAAAAGGCCGCAGCAGACATTGGCTCATGGGCCAATGGAGCGGGGCGCAGTGGGGCGCGATGGCGGCCTCGCTGGCGCTGGGCCTCACCATCGGGCTGCGGCCATGGGCCCCGGCAGCGCCCGTCGCCATGGCCGATGGCATGGTTGTGGCTGCCGGCCCGCTCGCCCAGGCGCTCGACACCCAGCTTGCGTCCAATCAGACAGGCGATGCCGCGGTGCGGATCGGGATGAGTTTTCGCGACCGTCAAGGCCGTTATTGCCGCAGCTTTGAGAGCGACGCGCTCGACGGCATCGGCTGCCACAGCGCCAATGGCTGGGCGCTCGAACGCACGCAGGCGGGGACGGCGAGCAGCGAATTTCGGCAGGCCTCCTCCAGCGGACTGGCCCAAGCGGCCGCCGCCATGATGGTCGGCGCACCGCTGGACGGCGCCGCCGAACGCGCTGCGCGCGACGCAGGTTGGGGCGCTACCCGCTAAAAACCGTAAACCAGCGTAAAGCGCGTACGCGTATCAAGCTTTTCAATCCCCGCCGGCGGATTGGTGTCGAGATCGGCAGCGTAGGAAAAGCGCGCGGATAAATCCTCGGTCAACTTGGCGTTGACCGAGGTTAGCGCACTGGTCGCCGTCGTGCGTTCGCCGACGATGGTCGACGCCGTTTGGGTCAACCGCAGCGTCGGTGACATCTGCCAGGCGAAATCAAGGCCTGCCAGCCCGGTCAGTTCGGTGTCCTGCCCCCCCTTGATATAATGTGTCTGCCTCCAGGCAGGCCCGGCCTTGACGTTCAGCGTCATATTATCCTGCTGAATCACCTTGTAACCTAGCCCGCCAGAGGCGCTCCAGCGGGTGTCAAACCCTTGCATCCGGTCATCTTCCCAGCGTCCCAGACCAAAAACAAAGGCACGCGGACTGATACGAATTTGCGGTTCATATTCGGCCAAATATCTGTCTACCGTTGTGCGTCCGTTGGTGCGTTGATAATCGGCCTGGGCCCGAAAACGCTGGTCCCAGTCGATGCCCTTGCGCGTGATGCCAATTCCGAGGCTAAGGCCCGCAGACTTGGTATTGCCCGTCGCATGCGACGCGCCAATCTGCCCCTCACCAGTCCAATTTTCCCACAGCTTCGCCTGTTCGATCCGCGCACGCTCAGCAGCTTCCTTGGCGGCTTTTTCCTTGGCTCTTTTGGTACGATATTCGGCAAGCATCGTTTCGAACAGCGCCGCATCCTCTGGATTGGCCTGCTTGGCCAGCTTGCCGACCGTTTCGACGTCGCGGTCCTGACCGCTTTCAATCGCGACCTCCAGCATTTCACGTACCGGATTCGGGACCTCCTTCTTGTCGGCGGGATCCCGCTGCGCTTCATAGGCCGCAAATAGCGCATCAATTTCAGGCGCGCTTTGCGGATGCGTCTCGCGCGCGAGGGTTATCACGGTCGCCACTTCGCCATCTTCGCCCTTGACCATTGCCGCTTCGATCAGCGTCCTCAGCGCATCCGGCAAAGGCAGGATGACCGATGGCGGCGTGCTGAGCTGCTCTTCAGCGGACAACAGAACGGCCGCGCTTCGCGTTTCCAGGCCCTCGCTCGGCACGGCTTCGAACTGGACCGGCACGGGGCCAAAGGACAGCGGCTGGACGGCGGTCAGCGCAGCGAGGGTCGTCAGAGGGGAAAGCAGAATCATCGGCGAGATCTTCTTTTTGGTCGGAGTATCAGTATAAATTTGGGAATGTTGGGGAATCTAAACCGAATGGCGCTGGCATTTCCACCCCGTCTGCGTCATTTTGCAAACCTATGTGGATTGCCATCATTGCCATTTTCTGCGCGGGGGTCGCAAATTTCGCCATGCACCGCGCTTTCATGGAAAGCAACGACCCGACGGTCCGGCAAATGATTGCGCCGCTGATCAAAAAGACCGGTCCTCACTTCACCTATATCTTCGAATTTCTGCTGCTGGTGGGTGCCATGGCGATTGCCACGCGCAACTGGTTTACCGGCCTGCTTCTCTATGGTCTTTATACCATGTTCAATGCCATGGCGTTCAACTGGATCATGCGAGGGCCGAAATAAGCAGGCGCAGCGCCGCTCTTACTCCCCTCGCCGTTCCTTGGCTTTCCCAAACAATGGGGGAGGCCGCACGATTGGCGCCGCCGCCCCCTTTTCGCTTATTTGAACAAGCTGCCCATAATGCCGCGCATCAACTGGCTGCCCAACTTGCCAGCGAATTGACGCCCCAGGCTGGTGGCTGCGGAACGCGCCGCCGATTGCATCATCTTTTCCGCCATAGTCGGCTTGGCGGCCTCGCGCGCGGCGGCTTTTTCAGCACGCAAGCGCTCGCGTTCTTCGTCCGCCTTGCGCTTGGCTTCTTCCTTGGCCTGGGCGGCAGCTTCTTTTTCAGCCTGCTCTTGCGCCTGTGCCTCGGCGGCAGCCGCGACGGCCTGTTCAGCCTTGGCTGCGAGCAGTTCTTCGGCGCTTTCGCGATTAACCGCCGTGTCATATTTGCCCTCAACGGGCGAAACCGATTGGATGATCGCCCGCTCTTTCTTGTCGAGCGGACCTGCACGCGAGCACGGCGGCTTGATCAAGGTGCGCTCGACCGGCGACGGCGCACCATCGGCATCGAGCAGCGAGACCAGAGCCTCGCCGACCTTCAGCTCCGTAATTTCCCGCGCGACATCGACTTTTGGATTGGGCCGAAAAGTATCGGCAGCGGCCTTTACGGCTTTTTGGTCGCGCGGGGTAAAGGCACGCAGCGCATGCTGGACGCGATTGCCCAATTGGCCCGCCACATCTTCCGGCACATCAATCGGGTTTTGCGTGACGAAATAAACGCCCACCCCCTTGGAGCGAATAAGACGCACCACCTGTTCAATCTTCTCGGTCAGCGCAGGCGGCGCGTCTTCGAACAACAAATGGGCCTCGTCAAAAAAGAAAACGAGCTTGGGCTTTTCCGGATCGCCCACTTCGGGCAACGTTTCGAAAATTTCGGAAAGAAGCCACAGCAGAAAAGTGCCATATAATTTGGGGCTGGCCATCAGCTTGTCGGCGGCTAGGATGTTCACATATCCCCGCCCCTTTTCGTCGCACTGGATCATGTCCATAATGTCGAGCGCGGGCTCGCCAAAGAAATGATCACCGCCCTGGCTTTCCAGGGTCAAAAGCTGACGCTGGATCGCTCCGACGCTGGCTTTCGATACATTGCCATATTGCCCCGAAAGCTCCTTGGCATTTTCGGCGCACCAAGACAGCATCGCCTGCAGATCGGCGAGATCGAGCAGCAGCATTTCCTGCTCGTCAGCCACCCGAAAGGCGATGGCGAGCACGCCTTCCTGCGTATCGTTGAGCCCCATCAGCCGCGCGAGCAACAGCGGCCCCATTTCGGAAATGGTCGTGCGAACCGGATGCCCCTGCTCACCGAACAGGTCCCAGAAAATTACCGGATTATCGTGATAGGTCCAATCAGCATCGCCAATTTCTGCGGCCCGCTTGGAAAAGGGCTCATGCGTCTTGGCGGTCGGGCTTCCCGCCATTGCCATGCCCGACAAATCGCCTTTTACGTCGGCAACAAATACGGGCACGCCTGCGGCGGAAAAGCTTTCCGCCAAACCCTGCAAGCTCACCGTCTTGCCGGTGCCGGTCGCCCCGGCGATCAGACCATGGCGGTTGGCGCGTTTCAGTACCAGCGACTGACGCGGGCCATCCGCCGCGCCGCCTCCGCCAAGCCCCAGATAAATTTCGCTTGCCGTGCTGCCCTCGCTCACCCGCTGCCTCCCTGAAGAAAGAAAGCTAGGTCTACAGCCGCACGCGTCTGAAAATCAAGCAATCACCGGGTCACCCCATCAGGAAAGCGTTAAGCTTGTTTCCATCGGGATCCCGAAAATAAGCCGCATAAAAATTATCGCCCCGTGGTCCCGGAGCGCCTTCACAGCTGCCGCCATTCGCTAGCGCAATATCATGGAGGCGCTGGACCTGATCCTTATCCTTTGCCTGAAAAGCGACCATCACGCCGTTTCCGACCGTAGCCGGATTGCCATCGAAAGGCTTGGTCAACGCGACCCCGGCGGGACCATCCATCTTTCCCCAGGCGATATAATCGTCCGTTTCCATCATCCGGGGGGTGCCCAGTTCCTTCGCAATTGCATCATAGAATACAGCCCCCCGCTCCAGGTCGCTGGTTCCAAGCGTCACATATCCAATCATCACTTTCCTCCCGACTCGAACAGGGAACAAAAGTAGAACTTTTTAGATGTCGCGCAAGAAAAAAGGGCGCCGGGATTGCACACGCCGACGCCCCTTTGATACGCCGTTCCTCAGTCGTTGAGACGAACCGGAATGAAGGCCGCAGGGCCGCCTCGACGAAGGATTTCCAGCAATACGGCATCGCGGCCCGCCTTTTTGGCATCGGTGACGCCTTTTGCCAACGCTTCGGTGCTCGTAACCGGCGACCGATTGATGCTCAGGATCACGTCGCCGCGGCGCAATCCTTTGCGCGCCGCATCGCTCGTCCGCGAACCCGCCACGATAACCAGGCCCTTGGTGTCGCTGTCGACACCCACGGCCCGGGCGATATCGCTGGTCAGCGGCTGAACAGCAAGGCCCAGCTGCTCCTGCAGAACCTTGTCGGCGCTGCCCTTGGGATCGTCAGGAAGCGCCTGCTCATCTTCAGGATCGAAGTCGGAGCCGACCAATTCACTTTCCGGGGGGCGCTCGCCAACCACGGCCTGCAGCGTCACCTTCTTGCCGTCGCGCACGATCTCGATCGGAATGCGGGTTCCCGGCTTGGTATTGGCGACAATGTAGGAAAGCGTCTGGCGCGGCGTGACTTCCTTGCCATTGACCATCGTCACGACATCGCCGCGCTTCATTCCGGCTTTGGCAGCCGCACCATCGGGTTCAACCCGCTGGACGAATTCGCCACGATCCTTGGGCAGACCCAGCGCCGCTGCCAGATCTTCATTCACCGGCGCAATGCCGATACCCAGATAGCCGCGCTGCGGTCGCTCGCCCGCGCGCAGTGCATTGATCACCGGAATCGCCGCATCGGCGGGAATGGCGAAATTAACGCCGATGTTCGCGCCAACGGGGGAGATCAGCATATTGTTGATCCCCACAACATTCCCCTGCAAATCGAACAGCGGACCGCCCGAATTGCCGCGGTTAATCGCGGTATCGGTCTGAATATAGCGGTCATAGGCGCCGCCCTGGCCAATGTTGCGCTGAACGGCCGAAATAATACCGGCGGTCACGGTCGAGCCGAGCCCCAGCGGGTTGCCGATCGCTACCACCCAGTCGCCGACGCGCGCGGCATTGCTGTCGCCGAATTTGACGAAGGGCAGGCCCTTGGCGTCGATTTTCAGCAAGGCCAGATCGGATGCCGCATCACGGCCGACAATCTTTGCCTTATATTCCTTTTGATTGGTCAGGGTAACGGTGACTTCATTGACTTCCTCGCCGCGCGGGCCGCCAGAGATCACATGATTATTGGTGACGATATAACCGTCATTTGAAATCAGAAAGCCCGATCCGCCGCCCTGCTGTTCCTGGGTGATCGGTTCGCGGGTCCCCGCAAAGGGGTTGAGGCGAACACCCAGCGTCACCTGCTGCTTTGTCGAGATATTGACCACGGCAGGCTGAAGCTGCTCGACCAGATCGGCAAAGCTTTCGGGTGCGCCCGAACGCGGCACAGTCCGCGCGATTTCGCTGCTGTCATTCTGGGCCACCTGGGCGCCGACAGGCGATTGGGTAACCAGCGCCAGCGCCGTTCCGCCCATCAACAGCGCCGAAGTGATGCCATATACATAACGCACGATCGCAAATCCTCTTCTCTTATTGAGTGTCAGGCAACCCAAGAACCCCGGCGCGGCTTCTCTGGCGCCCCGTGGCTTAACATCATTTGAACATATAGGATGGCTGCATGGTTATGCACGGGTTACCGCTCCTTGGCCTGGACCGCAAGCCGCTGCTTTTCTCCCTCATCACGCCCCGGCGAAAACATGTTGCCGCTCGTCACAGACCCCAGCTTCCCCAATTTTGATCAAGGCCCGCCCCGCCGGGCTCCGTCATCCAAGGGGAAAGCGGGCCGGGAACGAAATTGTCCGGCGGCCTGACTTTCCTTCCAAAGCCCCCCAATATTTGGAGAAGGAAAGAGGATGAAATATATAATTTCCATGGCCGCCCTCCTCGCGGCGACGGCGACCCCCGCCTACGCTCAGGATTTGTCCGGATTCCGCGCCGAAGTGCGCGGCGGATGGGAACAGCTCGGCACGACGGCGCACCTCCCAAACCCCGATTATGACCCCGAAGATGAAGAGAGCGGCCCCGAAATTCTGAAAGCGACCGACAAGGACGGCTCGATCAGCTATGGCGCCGAAATCGGCTATGATTATCAGCTGGAAGGCGGGATGGTACTCGGCGGCTATATCGGCGCCGACTTCTCAGATGGCCGAACCTGCGCCGAACTGGTGGGCGATGACTTGGGTTGCTCCAAACTGAAGCGTAGCTTCAACATCGGCGCGCGCGCCGGTCTTCCTCTCAGCGACAAGTCGATGATCTACGTCAAAGGTGGATATTCACACGGCAAGATCAGCAATTTTTATGACCCCGACCTGACGGACAATGATGAGGAAGAGCCTGGCGACACCTATGGCTTTTCCAAGAATCGCGGCGGATTCCATGCTGGTGGCGGCGTCGAATTCGGGCTGAACCAGGGCGTCTATGGCAAACTGGAATATGCCTATACCAAATATGGCAGTGCATCACAGCGCATTGGCGCCGGCGACGAAGACCCGATGCTGAAAATGCGTTCGGATCGCCATCAAGTGCTGGCGGGTATCGGAATGCGCTTCTAACCACAAAAAAAAACGGGAGGCCGCCGCAAGGCGACCTCCCGTTCTTCTATCTCCGAACCGCCAGTTCCAACGGTCCGCGTCGATCAATTCCCGCGAAAGCGTTTCAGATATTCATTGTCGGGCGACAGGATAATCGACGTCCCGCCCTGATTATTCTCACCCATGAATGTCTGGCGATAACTTTGCATCGCGCGGTAGAAATCGTAAAAATCGGGATCCTTGCCAAAGCTGGCGGCATAGATGCGCGCGGCTTCACCATCGGCGTTACCGCGAATGATCTGCGCTTCCTTTTCGCCTTCGGCACGGATCGAAATGGCCTCCTGCTGCCGCGCGGTTCGCATGCGATTATAAGCCGCCTCCAGCGTTGCGCCTTCGGGCAGGTCGGCGCGCTTGATCCGCACATCGATCACCTCGGCGCCATATTTCTGCGCCTCGCGGTTGAGCGCGACCTGGATATTATCCATCACCGCGCCGCGTTCGGGCGAAAGCAAGGTCGCAAAAGTACGCTTGCCCAGCTCGTTCCGCAGCGACGATCCCAGGATGGTGGCAAGCTGCTGCTGCAACCGTTCTTCGGTGCGGATCGCCGTATACATACGGACGGGATCGGTGATGCGGAAACGGGCGAAAGCATCGACCTGCAAACGCTGCTGGTCGGTCGACAGCACCTGCTGACGCTCCATATTGATGCCCAATATGCGCTTGTCGATCAGTTGCACCGTGTCGGCAAAGGGCATGGTCATCAAAAGCCCCGCGCCCGACCGGCCAAAATTTTCGCCGGGTTTATAGGCATTTTTTGTCCCATAAACTTCGCCCACACGCAGTACGACCGCCTGCTTGTCCTCGGGAACAATAGTAACCGTCATCGAGAGAAGTACCAGCAGGGCTAGAACTCCGACCAGCAACCGCACCGGGTTATGGAACAGCGATTTCAGCATCACTGGCCTCCCTTTGGTGCAGCATCGGGCTCGGTCATCGGCCGCGCGCGCCGCTGCAATTCACTCAGCGGCAAATAGGTGTTCACACCGCGCGGTTCGACGATCGTCTTGTCGACGTTCGACAACACATTCTCCATCGTTTCATAATAAAGCCGCTGCCGCGTGACTTCAGGCGCCAGCTTATATTGCTCGTAAATCTTGTCGAAAGCCGCCGTGTCGCCGCGGGCGCGTTCCAGCACCTGCTGCTCATAAGCACGCGAGCGGTTGATCGCCGATTCGCGCTCCTGCCGTGCGGCGGTCACTTCCTTGAAAGCCTCATCGACCTGGCTGGGCGGGTCCGCCTGCCGGATCGCGATGCCCTGGATCATGACCCCGGCCCGATATTGGTCGAGCAGGGCCTGCATGCGGCGCTGCACCTGCGCTTCAATATCGACACGCCCCGGACCAATCGCCTGTACAAGGTCGAAATTGGCGACCGTCGCGCGCATCGCGCTCTCGGCAACTTCGCGGATCGTCCCTTCGGGATCGGCAAGCTGAAAGAAAAAAAGCTCCGGATCCCGCACCGACCACCGCACTTCATAGGCCAGATCGACCAAGCTCTGATCGCGGGTCAGCACGAAATTTTCATCACTCGCATTGGGCGAACCGATGGGCATGGTGCGAATGGCGCGCACATCTTCCATGCGGATGCGCTCGATCGGCGCGGGAAAGGTGAATTTCACGCCCGGTCCGACAGTCCGCGAATAGCTGCCCAAGCGGGTGACCACCCCTTCCTTTTCGGGAGGCACGACATGGAAAGAGGAAATGGCGAGCCACAGGCCGGTCCCCGCCAGCACGCCCCATTTCCAATATTTGGCGGAATCGCTGAAATCGATTCCGCCACCGCCGCCTGGGCCGCCGCCACCGCCCATGCGGCCGCGCCCCTTGCGAAGCAGCTCGTCGAGCGCCGATGGTCCGCGCGGCTTGCGACCGCGGTTGGTATCGATCGGATCAGGGGTGACCCAGGGGTTGCGGGGGCCGGGTTTTTTTCTTTCTCCCTCACCGCCGTCGCCATCCCCCGAATCCTTGGGCCCACCGCCCCAGGGACTATTTGCCATCTGGCTGATCTGATGGAAAAATCGCCGCAATCCCAAGGAGGTGCGGCGTTCCATGCTGCCTTCATTCTTGTTGCTCATTCTGCTTTTATAGGGATGGCGCGCGCGATTAACAGGGGGAAGCAGATGAAAATGGCTGGCAATCGCTGCGCTCATGCCTATCTGCCCCCGACATGACCCAAAATCTCGACCTTTCCCGCCTCACCGAAATTGCCGCAAATATGTCGAAAGGCCGCGCCTCGGGCGTCCGCCTGCTCGACGATGCAGGCACCGTCGCGCTTATGCTCGACGTATCGGGCCTGGCCGAAACGGCGCGCGCGCCGCTGGAGGCCGCGCTGCGTGACGCGCTGATCGCGGCGGGCGCCGTGACGGTGCGGATCGCCATGACGGCAGAGCGCCGCGCGATGACGATCATCGCAGTGGGCAGCGGCAAGGGCGGGGTCGGCAAATCGACGCTCGCCGCCAATCTGGCGGTCGCGCTGCAACGGCGCGGGGTCAAGGTGGGGCTGGTCGATGCCGATATCTATGGGCCGTCGCAGCCCCGGCTGATGGACAGCGAGGGCAAGAAGCCCGAAGCCAAGGGATCCAAACTCTCCCCCGTCCCCAATGCCTATGGCGTGCCGATGCTGTCGACCGGCCAGATTGCCCCGCCGGGACAGGCGATTGCGTGGCGCGGACCGATGGCGGGGAAGGCGCTGGAACAGCTGGTCGATGCAAGCTGGGGCGATATCGACACATTGATTGTCGACCTGCCCCCCGGCACCGGCGATGTGCAGATTACCATGATCCAGCGGCACAAGCCCGCAGGCGCCGTGATCATCTCCACCCCGCAGGATCTGGCGCTGATGGATGCGACCCGCGCCGTCACCCTGTTCAAACAGGCCGATGTCCCGATCATCGGGCTGGTTGAAAATATGGCGGGCTATACCTGTCCCCATTGCGGCGAGGTCAGCGATCCTTTTGGCAGCGGCGGCGCCGAGGCGGCGGCCAAGACCATGGAGCTGCCCTTTCTGGGCCGCGTCCCCCTCGCCATGGGTATTCGCCTGTCAAGCGATGCCGGGGTTCCGCCAGCAGCCGGAACCGACCCCCTTGGCGAGCCATTCCATGCTATAGCATCGAAAATTGCCGACTGGCTTGACGCGCGAAAGGGATAAGCATGGCCGTGAACGACGAAGCGCAGATGCGCGAACTGCTGGGTCAGCCCCGGCGCATTGCCGTGGTGGGCGCCTCGCCCAATCCATCGCGCCCCTCCAATGGCGTGCTCGGCTTTCTGGTCGAACAGGGGCATGACGTGATTGCCGTCAATCCCGGCCATGCCGGCAAGACGATCCATGGCGCGCCCGTCGTCGCCAGCCTTGCCGATGTCGAACCCGCCGCCGAGATCGTCGATATTTTCCGCAACAGCGAAGATGCCGGACACGCCGTCGATGAAGCCATTGTCCACGGCGCCAAGGCGGTGTGGATGCAGATTGGCGTGATCAACGACGCGGCGGCCAAGCGCGCCGAAGAGGCGGGATTGATCGTCGTTATGGACCGTTGCCCCAAGGTCGAGATTCCGCGTCTGGGCCTTTTGAAATGAAGACGCTTTCCCTGCCGCTCGCGCTGTCGAGCGCAGCGCTGCTCGTGGGATGCGTCACTCCCTCCCCGTCCACAAGTCCGCAGGATATGTTCTTTGCGGCCCTCACCACGCGCTGCGGTCAGGCCTATGCGGGCGAGCTCGCGAGCGACCAGCCCGCCGATGCCGATATGAAGGGCAAGGCGATGGTGATGCATATCCGCCATTGCACCCCCGACCGCATCGAAATCCCCTTTCACATCGAAGGGCTTGGCCCCGATGGCGGCTGGGACCGGTCGCGCACCTGGATCATCAGCCGCACGGCGGAGGGCCTGCGGCTGAAGCATGATCATCGTCACGCCGATGGCAGCAAGGATGATGTCACCATGTATGGCGGCGATACCGCCGATGCGGGCAGCGCCACGCAGCAACGCTTTCCGGTCGATGCCGAATCCATCGCCATGTTCAAGGCCAATGGCCTGGGCGCATCGGTCACCAATATCTGGACGGTGGAAACCGATGCGGAGGGCTTTTCCTATGCGCTGGACCGCGAAGGCCGGCATTTCCGCGCGACCTTTGATTATGACCGTCCGGTCACACCGCCGCCCGCCCCGTGGGGCTGGTAAGGAATGGCGATTTTCTGCTCCCGCGAAGGCGGGAGCCCGCCTCCGACCGGTGCAGGGTGACGCTTTCGGGTGATGGGTCCCCGCCTTCGCGGGGACGCACGCATATGGATCGGCTGATGGATTATCCGCAAGTCGACGCTCAATCGCGAGCGAAAGCCTTTGCCTCCCCTTTCGGTGCAGCTTATCAGAAAAGGCGATGACCGGCCTTCGCGACAGATTGACCGACGACAAAGCGCGGCTGCCGAAAATCAGCCGCCGCACCGTGCTGATCGGCGCTGGCGCCGCGGGCGGGCTGGCGCTGGCATGGAGCGTCTGGCCGCGCGATTATCGCCCCAATATTTCAGCCACCGAAGATGAGCATATCTTCAACGCCTTTCTGAAAATCGGCGTCGATGGACATATCAGCGCCATCGTCCCGCAATGCGAGATGGGCCAGGGGGTGACGACGCTGCTGCCCCAGATCATGGCCGATGAACTGGGGGCGGACTGGCGGACGATTGCGGTCGAAACCGCACCGATCAGCCCGCTTTACGCCAATACGCTGCTCGTCGATGAAGACAGCGCGGTCTTTACCCCGCGCGCCGGCGTGCCCGATCTTGTGTCCGATGTTCGCACTTGGGTGCGGCGCGAATGGGCGGTCCGCAATGCCGTGATGATCACCGCGAACGACACATCGGTCCGCATGTTCGAAGACCCCTGCCGCGATGCCGCCGCACAGGCGCGCGCGCTGCTGATGATGGCGGCGGCGCGGCGCTGGGATGCCGATTGGGAAGAATGCGATACGCAGGACGGCTTTGTCACGCTGGGCGAGCGCAAGATCCGTTTCGGCGAAGTCGCCGCGCTCGCTGCAACGCTCGATCCGCCCGGTCATCCGGTTTATCGTTCCAGCAGCGCCGACCCGCTTTATGGCAAGGAACTGACGCGGCTCGACCTGCCGTCCAAGGTCGATGGATCGGCCAATTATGCGGGCGATATTCGCCTGCCCGGCCTTGTCTATGCCGCCATCCGTCAAGGCCCGGTGGGCGCAACCCGGCTCAAGAGCATCGACCGCAAGGCGGGGCTGGCCTCGCCCGACCTGCTTCATGTCGTCACCCATGACCGCTGGATCGCGGCGGTCGCGCGCAACTGGTGGGCGGCAAACCGCGCGCTCGACCGTTTTGCTCCCGTTTTTGAAACGCGCGGCGATCCCGTCTCGACCGCCAGCATCGACGCCGCGCTGAAAGCGGCGCTTGCCGCCGACGGCTATCGCATCGCCAAGCGCGGCGATGTCGGGGAAGCGATGGAAGGGCGCGCGCGCGTGGCGGCCGAATATCTGGTCGCCCCCGCGCTCCACGCGCCGATTGAAACCCGCACCGCGACCGCCGCGCCCGACGGGCCGGACCGGCTGCGGCTGTGGGTCGCAACGCAGGCCCCCGCCCAGTGCCGCGCCGCCGTCGCGCGCGCCATCGGCCTGCCCGAACATGCCGTCATCCTGTTCCCGATGATGGCGGGCGGTTCGTTCGACGCCTGCCTTGACCATAGCGCCGCGGTGCAGGCGGCCATCATCGCGCGCCAGATCGACCGCCCCGTCCAGCTTGCCTGGTCGCGGGCCGAGGAAATCATGCGCGTGCCCCCGCGCGCCCCGGCGCGGGCGCGGATGAGCGCGACGCTGAACGCGGCCGATGGCATTGACGCGATGGTCGCGCGCATTGCCGTCCCCTCCACCAACCATGAAGTGCGCGACCGACTGTTTGCGGGAATGCCCGCCGACGAGGCGCAGCGCGCGGCGGCCGGAAAGCCCGATGCAGCAGCGGTCGAGGGGGGCGATCCCCCCTATGCCATTCCGCATTTCGCGCTCGATCACTGCCCCGCCGACATCGGCCTTCCCACCGGGCGCTGGCGGGGTAATGCGGACAGCTACACCGCCTTTTTCACCGAAAGCTTTATCGACGAACTGGCGGCGCGCGCCGGGGCCGATGCGCTATCCTATCGCATGGCGATGCTGGGCGATGCGCCCTTGCTCGCGCGCTGCCTGCTCACCGCGACCAGCCTTGGCGGCTGGGAGGGCGGATTGTCGGGGAGCGCGCAGGGGCTGGCCTGTCACAGCATGCGCGGCAGCCATATCGCGCTGATGGCGACCGCGCGGCAAAGCGACAAGGGGCTGCAGGTCGAGCAACTGGTCGCCGCGGTCGATGCCGGGCGGCTGGTCAACCCCGCCATTGCGCGCCAGCAAATAGAGGGAGGGCTGATCTTCGGCCTTGCCGCCGCGGTGGGCGCAACGACCGATTATGAAGGCGGCCTTGCCACCGCGCGCAAGCTGCACCAGCTGGGCCTCCCCCGCCTCGCGCAAAGCCCGCGCATATTGGTCGAATTTATCGACAGCGACCGCGACCCCGGCGGCGTTGGCGAAATCGCCGTGCCCGTGGTCGCCCCCGCCATCGCCAATGCCCTTTTCGCTGCAACCGGACGGCGCATCCGCCGCCTTCCCCTGTCGGCGCACCCGCTATGACCCTGCCCCCCGACCATCCCCCCGTCGCCGCGCCCCGCATCGGCCTGCTCCTCGTCAATCTCGGCACGCCTGATGCGCCCGAGCCGGGGCCGGTACGCAAATATCTCGCGCAATTTCTCTCCGATCGCCGCGTCGTCGAAATCCCGCCGCTTTTGTGGCAGCCGATCCTGCGCGGCATCATCCTGACGACGCGCCCGAAGAAATCCGCCCATGCCTATGCACAGGTATGGACCGACCAGGGATCGCCGCTTGCCGCCATCACCCGCGCCCAGGCCGCCGCGCTGCAAGCCGAACTCGGCGAAGCGGTCGAGGTCGCTTATGCGATGCGCTATGGCAATCCCGCCATTGCCCCCGCCCTTGACGCGCTGATGGCCAAGGGATGCCGCCGCATCCTGATTGCGCCGCTCTATCCGCAATATTGCGCCGCGACGACCGCCACCGTGGTCGATGCGGTTGGCGCGCATCTCGCCACGCTGCGCTGGCAACCGGCGCTACGCACCCTGCCCCCCTATCATGACGACCCCGCCTATATCGCCGCGCTCAAGGCATCGGTGGAAAAGGGGCTGGCGGCGCTCGACTTCACCCCCGATGTGCTGCTCGCCAGCTTTCACGGCATGCCCGAACGCACGCTGCATCTGGGCGACCCCTATCATTGCCATTGCCAGAAAACGGCGCGGCTGCTCGCCGAGGCGCTGGGGCGGCCGGTGGACATTGCCTTTCAGTCGCGCTTCGGCCGCGCCAAATGGCTGGAGCCCGCGACCGATGCGCGCCTGATTGAACTGGGCAAGCAAGGCAAGAAGGTCGCGCTTGTCGCGCCCGGCTTTTCCGCCGACTGCCTCGAAACGCTGGAAGAACTGGCCATTCGCGGCAGGCAAGATTTCGAAGCGGCAGGGGGCACGCATTTCGCCTATCTCCCCTGCCTCAACGACAGCGAGGCGGGCATGGCGCTGCTCCACAGGCTGGCGATGCGCGAACTGGCGGGGTGGATTTAATCTCCCGCACGCTGCTGCAAACGTCTGCACCCTTCCCCCCTCCTCTTGCGCCCGTTCGGCGGTCATCCTAGGCAGGAAGGGACAGGGGACCTTCTGTAGGGACACCTTTTTGTGGGAGAGCCTGAATGGCACGCATTGCAATCGTCACCGGCGGCAGCCGCGGTATCGGAGAGGCGATCAGCCTCGCGCTTCAGGAACAGGGGGTGACGGTCGTCGCCAACTATGCCGGCAATGACGAAAAGGCGCGCGCCTTTACCGAACGCACGGGCATCAAGGCCTATAAATGGGATGTCGGCGACCATCAGGCCTGCCTCGACGGCTGCGCCCGCGTCACGCAAGAGGTCGGCCCCATCGACATTGTCGTCAACAATGCCGGCATCACCCGCGACGGCACCCTCGCACGAATGAGCTTCGAGGACTGGAACGATGTGATGCGCATCAACCTTGGCGGCTGTTTCAACATGGCCAAGGCGACCTTTGGCGGCATGGTCGAGCGCGGCTGGGGCCGCATCGTCAACATCGGCTCGATCAACGGGCAGGCGGGCCAATATGGGCAGGTCAATTATGCCGCCGCCAAATCGGGCATCCATGGCTTTACCAAGGCACTGGCGCAGGAGGGCGCCAAGAAGGGCGTGACCGTCAACGCCATCGCGCCGGGCTATATCGACACCGACATGGTCGCCGCCGTGCCCGCGCCGGTGCTCGAAAAAATCGTCGCCAAGATTCCGGTCGGCCGGCTGGGGCAGGCGCATGAAATCGCGCGCGGCGTCGCCTTTCTATGCAGCGAGGAAGCCGGTTTTGTCACCGGATCGACGATGAGCATCAACGGTGGCCAGCATATGTATTGATGCGGGGCGGAGGGGCGGAGGCGCTTTGCCGTCGCCCTTCCCCCTCGGCGCCGCTATGATGATGCGATGCGCGCGCCCTATCATCCGCCCGTCAAACGATCGGTCACCATCGCCGGGCATCCGACGTCGATCAGCCTTGAACCATTATTCTGGGATGCGCTGGAGGTGGCGGCTGCGGCGCGCGGCCTGCCGGTCAATGCGCTGGTCGCACGGATCGACGTCGAGCGGATGGAAGCGGATGAGCCGCCCAACCTGACCTCGGCGATCCGCCAATGGCTGTGGGCGAAGGGCCGAGAGGAGAGCGGTCAGGACGCGGGCTGATCCCGCGCGGCCATGGCGGCGAAGGCAAGCCATATCGCGTCGAGAACGACCTTGGCCCGCTGGGGCGTCACACGCTCGCGGGCGAGTATAATCACGTGCGGCACCCGGAATTGCGCCGTCGCATCTTCCAGCAGATGGAGCGCCGTGCCTGACGCCGCCTGCCCGACCAGCGCTTCGACCGAAGGCCTGACAAGGCTACGCAGCCGTTCGACATGCCCTGCGACAATATCGGCGTGCTCGCCCGCCAATTGGAGATAGGCCGCGAAAAGTTCCGGGTCGCGGTCGTGGAGCGCTATCTTGCGGGTCATGGTTTCCATCACCCAGGCGATGATTTTTTCACGCGGCGACGATGCATCTGTCACAGCGCTGGCCACCCCCCGTTCCAAATCCTCGAACCAGCGCTGGGCGAGCAGTTCGGCCAGATGTTGGCGGGAGCGGATATAGCGGTAGACATTGGATTGCCCCATGCCGACCCGGGCCGCAACGTCGCTCACCGACAGTCGCGCCAAAGGATCGCGGCGCATAATATCTTCAGCGGCGGCAAGCAGCCGCTCGCGCATCGCCGCCACGTCCGCCTTAGGTCGCGCCAAGGTCAAAGCCCCTCATCATTTTGGGGATCAAAGCCAGCGCCGCACCCGGCGGCGATAAGCTCCATAAGCGTCCCCGAAAGCCGTCGAGGCTGCCTGCTCTTCAAAGGGAATATACCACCAGTTGGCAGCGGCAAAAAAGAGAATGGGCGCCAATAAGGCGCACCACAGGTCAACCAACGCCGTGGCCCCCAGCAGCAGCAGAAGCATCGACAGATACATGGGATTGCGGCTGAAACGAAACAGCCCGCTGGTTACCAGATTGCGCGGCTGGCCAAAGGTCATGATTTCCGAATCCGACCGTTTGAACGCCAGCCGCGATGCAGCCAATCCCGCCATCCCCAAAAGGATCAGGCCCAGCCCCAGCGGCCGTCCCGCCGCGCCAAGCATCGCGGCGGGCGGGTGGAGCGCGTGCAGCAACGCCTGTCCCGAAAGCAGCAGAAGCAGGAGAACAGGCGGAAGAAGACGGCGCATGAACGAATCTCCTTAAAATGATAAAATCAAAATTATATCATTTTACTTTATTCGTAAAGCGCCGCCTCCTTGCCTGATCCGCGTCCTCCCTAGCGTCCCAGCAGCGAACGCGCCTGACCTGCAATATGCGACAGCATTGCACCATTGGGGTTGGGAATGGTGCGTGCGCGTTCCACGACGGCGCGGAACTGGGTGACGCGCGGCGCATTGTCGCCAAGCCATTGGCTCACCGCCGCCTCCAGATCCTGACCTTTCAGCCCCGCCAGAAAGCCGAGGCGCATCTGCTGGAAATCGCGCGCGAGGCTGTTGACGAGCAGCCGTTCCCACGGATCGGTCGGGCTCATATGCGCCGCCAGCGTCTGCGCCCAATCAAGGCCCAACGCTTCGCCCAAGTGGCTGAAGGCACCGGTCACCGCGACCTCGTCATCGCCGCGCCGTTCGGCGAGATCGACGATACCGATGGCGCCGTCGGTCTTGAACAGCCGTACGACCCGCGCGGTGAGCTCTGCCGGCGCGCCCGCATCGAGCAATTGCTGCATCAGCTGGTCCCACTGGCGCCGCACCGAAGGGCTAAGCAGCCCGTCGACCGCCGCGGTCAGCCGGTCGACTCCCGGCTCCAGCCGCGCGATGGCCGCGCTCGGCTTCGACAAGGCCGGGTTGACGCGCAGCAGGTCGGCGATTTGCGACGCCATCGCCGCCGCCGCCTGCGAAAAGAGCGACAAACGCACGCCTTCGTCGATCTTTGCGCTATCCAGCGCCGCCCAAAGCTCGGGCATGTCGAGCACGCGTTCGACCGCGACAAAGGCCGCCGCCACTTCGCCCAGCGCGCAACCTTCCTCTTCGACCAGTTCAAAGGGGAAGACGATACCCAGACGGTTGACGATCCGGTTCGCCAGCTTGGTCGCGATGATTTCGCGGCGCAGCTGGTGATCGGCGATGGCATCGGCGAAATCGCGCTGCATTTCGGTCGGGAAGGCCGCCGCAAGATCGCTGGCCAATTCCGGATCGTCGGGCAGGTCGCTTGCCTCGATTGCGTCCTGAAGCGCCAGTTTCGATGTCGCCATCAAAATCGCGAGTTCGGGACGCGTGAGCCCGCGCCCTTCTTGCGCGCGGCGGAGCAGGTCGTCGTTGACCGCCAGCCCCTCAACCTTGCGGTCGAGCCGGCCGGACGCCTCGAACGTCTCCATGATCCGCACGAGCGAGGGCACCGCCGCCGCGCCGCCCTTTTCGGCGATCGACAAGGCCAGCGCCTGCAGCCGGTTATCCTCCAGCACCAGCGCGGCGACATCGTCGGTCATCCGTACGAGCAGGGCATCGCGGTCGGCCTGCGCGAGCCGGCCTTCGGCCATTTCGCGGTTGAGCGCGATCTTGATATTGACCTCATTGTCGGAGCAATCGACGCCCGCGCTATTGTCGATGAAGTCGGTGTTGATCCGGCCTCCCTTGGCGGCAAAGGCAATGCGCGCCGCCTGGGTCACGCCCAGATTGGCGCCCTCGCCAATCGCCTTGACGCGCAGGTCTTCGGCATCGACGCGCAGCGCGTCATTGGCGGGATCGCCGACCTCAGCATTATTCTGGCTCGCCGCCTTGATATAGGTGCCGATACCGCCGAACCAGAGGAGGTCAGCTGGCGCCTTCAGAATGGCGGATATCAGCCCCAGCGGATCAATCTCGTCCACTGTCAGGCCGAGCGCCGCCTTGATTTCGGCGGTCAGGGGGATGCTCTTCTGGCTGCGCGGGAAGACCCCGCCGCCCTTGGAGATCAGCTTCTTGTCATAATCCTCCCAGCTCGACCGGGGGAGGTTGAACAAGCGTTCGCGCTCCTTCCAGCTTTTCGCCGGGTCGGGATCGGGGTCGATGAAAATATGGCGATGGTCAAAGGCAGCAACGAGCTTGATCGCCTTTGAGAGCAGCATGCCATTGCCGAACACGTCGCCCGACATGTCGCCGCAGCCGACGACGCGAATGCTGTCGGTCTGCACATCGACGCCCATTTCGGCAAAGTGACGCTGGACCGAGACCCAGGCGCCGCGCGCGGTAATGCCCATCGCCTTGTGATCATAGCCGTTCGACCCGCCGCTGGCGAAAGCATCGCCCAGCCAGAAATCGCGTTCCATCGCCAGCGCATTGGCAACGTCGGAGAAGGTCGCCGTGCCCTTGTCGGCGGCCACAACGAAATAGGGATCTTCGCCGTCGCGGATCACCACCTGGTCGGGGTGAACCAGCTTGCCGCCAACGATATTGTCGGTGATCGACAGAAGCGAACGAATGAAGATGCGATAGCATTCGGTGCCTTCGGCAAACCAGGCATCGCGGTCCACCGCCGGATCGGGCAGCATCTTGGGATAGAAGCCGCCCTTTGCGCCGGTTGGCACGATGACGGCGTTTTTCACCCGCTGCGCCTTCAAAAGGCCCAATATTTCGGTGCGGAAATCGTCGCGCCGGTCGGACCAGCGCAGCCCGCCACGCGCCACGGGGCCGGAGCGCAAATGCGTGCCCTCGACCCGCGGCGAATAGACGAACACTTCGCGCCACGGCAGCGGCTTGGGAAGGCCGGGGACCAGGCTGGAATCAATCTTGAACGCCAGCGCTTCGGCGCCAGCGGGCGCAAAGGCGTTGGTCCGCATGATCGCGCCGATCACCGAATTGAACAGGCGCAGGATGCGGTCATCGTCGATCGACTTCACCGCGGCAAAGCCTGCGACAATTTCCTTGTCCAGTGCCTCGGCGCGCGCCGCATCATGGCGCGCGGGATTGTGCAGCGCATGGAAACGCTCGATCATGGCGCGGGTAAGTTCGGGAGCGTGACGCAGCGCGGCGACCACCGTGTCCATGCCATAGCTTGAACCGCCCTGGCGCATATAGCGGAACCAGGCGCGCAGCCACACGACCGCCTGCGGATCGGTCTGGGTGACGAGCATCAATTCGTTGAAGGCGTCATCCTCTGCCCGGCCATCGAGCACCGCCGCAATGGCATTTTCGATCATCGCGACATGCGGCAACAGCGCCTTTTCATCGACCGAGGCCGGCGAGCGCAGGGTGAAGTCGTGGATGACGATCGGCGAAGGCTCGCTGCCGTCCTCGACCGAGCGAAGCGGATTGAGAGCGGTCGGAATTTCTTCCAGAACCTCAAAGCCGAAATGCTCCAGCGCGGGAACCACATCCGACAAGGCCAGCGGCCCGGCCGCGCTATAGACTTTGAGCCGCAAGCGGTCGTCGCCATCCAGGCTGGTCAGCGCCAGCCGCACGCTGCGCGGCGTGTCGCTATCCAGTTCGCGCAACCGCAAGATGTCGCGTGCAGCCTCTTCGGGATCATAAAGATTGCGGTAATTGGCAGGCAGCAACGGAGCAAAGCGCGCGGTCAGCGCGGCGGCGCGTCCGGGATCGCCCTGCCGCGCCAGGGCGGCCTCGACCTCGGGCTGCCAGCCCCGCACCATCTGTTCAAGCTGTGCGTTGAGCGCCGCCGTGTCGGGAACGATACCGCCGCTGCGAAGGTCCAGCGTAAAGCGCAGCAGCGCCGCACCGCCATCTTCGAGCACCATCGTCCAGCCGATCACACCGGCGCGCGCCTCGCGCACCAGCATCGCCTCGACCGCCAGGCGGCGGCCGGTCGACACTTCGTCGCGCGGCAGCCAGACAAAAGCGAAGAGATGCCGTCCCAGCGCGCTGCGCACCGTGACAATCTTTGGCCGCGGACGATCGGTGATCGACATCGACGTCAGCACCAGTTCTTCGAGCGCGGTCGCATCAAAAGCAATGAGCAGATCATGCGGCAACGCGGTCAGCGAATGGGCAAGCGCCTTGCCTGCATGGCCAGCGGGGTCGAAACCGAATTTGTCCATCAACGTGTCGAGCTGCGCGCGCAGCACCGGCACCTTGTCGGGCCGCGCCGACAAAGCCGCGCTGGTCCACAGGCCCGAATGGATCGACAGGCGTTCCACCTTTTTGCCCTTATATTCGGGCACGACCACCAGGTCGAGCAGGACGCGGCGATGCACCGACGACAGGCGGTTCGATTTGATCAACAGCGGCGCGCGGCCGCCGTTTTCAAACCAGTCGAAAGCCGCTTCCAATCCGGCATCCGACAACAGCTCGCCCGTGGCAGAGGCGCTCAGCCCCAGCGGATCGTGCATCTTGCCATCACGGGTGCGCCATTCATGGCCCAATTGGGTCATTGATCCGCCCTCGAACCAGCGCAGCAGCTCCGCGCCCTCGCCTTCGGTGCGCATGGCGGCGTCGGCCAGCATCGCGGCACGCATCGCCTTCCAGTCGGCAACGGCGGCGCGTACATCGGCCAGCGCGGCCTCTATCGCGTCGAGCAGGCGGCGGCGCGCCCGCGCATCGCCGCGTTCCAATTCCATATAAATGACCGACTCACGCGCCTCACCCGCGCCGACATTTTGCAACACGCCCTTCGCATCGCGCTCGATTGCGACGACGGGGTGCAAGATACGGTGGATGACAAGCCCCTGCGCGCCCGCGACCTGCGACACCGAATCGACCAGAAAGGGCATATCGTCATTGATGACGGCCAGACGCATGCGGCGATCCGTGCCGTCAGCGGCAAGCGGTTCCAGCAGCAGCGAGGGCGTCGCCGCCTGTCGCATCAGTGATGCGCGGGCGGCAAAGGCACCGGCCTCGGCCAGCGCGGCCTTGTCCATATCATCGCCTTCGCCCGGCAGCGCGCTGCCTTGCAAAGCGGCTCGATAGGCCTTGGCGATATGGAGGGGAATGTCGGGGGTGGCTTCGGGGGAGGAATCGTCCGCTCGGGGGGCGTCGGACATATTTTCAGACATGGGTCAACATCCGTAACAATGGCGCGGGGTTCACCAGGATCGGCGGACCCTTTCGCTACGGCCACCCTATGCGCCCACCGCGCGCGAGGCTCAAGGCCTGCAGCGCCGCGCGCATAAAATTATTTCAATTTTTGGTCTCGTCGTTGCGCTGTGCAGGTCATTCGCCGTTGGCAAGCGGCTTGGCCTTTTTGGCCAGCCGTTCGACCAGCGCCGGATCGTCATCGGCGCGCGCGACAATTCCCACCTGGCCATCGGCCATGCTGCGCGCGATCAGGAGGACGAACTCCGCCTCTCCCGCATCATGTTTCAGCATCGCCGCAGGGCGGGCTTCGCGCAGCGCGTTTAATGCCTTGGCCGAATGGCGGCGCGGGGCCGCACGGCTACGGCGCAGGGCGCGCACATCCTTGACCAGCCCTTTCAGGCCGCCGGCATAATTTTCCAGATAGGCAGCCAACTCGCCGCGCCCGACATTGGCTTCGCCCGCATGGGTCAAGGCACAGGCATATTCAGCCAGCCGCGTCTTGTCATAATCGGCGCCAAAGACCAGCTTGACCACCGGCGTCATCGGTGCGCGCGCCTGGACGCCCAATCCCGCATCGCGCAGCAAGGCTGCGAAATCATCGGGATGGCTTTGCGCTGCAAGTGCAAAATCCCAGGCCGTTCCGACGGCCTGATACAGCGCCGCGCGGCTGCGACTATCGGCCTGGTACGCGCGGGCGGCGGTTTCGCGAGCAAGCGCAAGCCAGTCGGAAAGCGCTGCATCGGGCGCAACCGGCGTCGACGGCGCCCCAGCGTCGTCCCCCAATGCGCCAAAGCCCGGTGCGGCTTCCTCGATCCCCTGTCCCGAAACAGGGCCGTCGGCCCATATCGGTGCGGGCGCCGTCAGCGGAGCCGCGCTGCGAAGCGCCTGCTCAACCGACAATTGCAATTCGGCTTCCTGGTCGGCGGGTGCTACTTCCTTCCAGTTGATCACGCCCAGAATGAAGTCGATCGTATCGTCGTCGGAGGAAAAGGGCAGCAAAATGCCGCGGTACATGATCGTCATGCCGCGCTCATTTTCAAACTCCGCCTCAAAACCGATGGGCGAACGATTGGCGATGATCTGAAGATAATGGTCGGTCAGCCGTGACAGCAGCGACCGCCCCGGAATCTGGCTGATATAATGAACATCGTCGCCGATCTCGGATTCAGCGCGCAACTTTTCGCCGATAAAGGCCAGCCCCGGATTTTCGACACCGCTGGTGAAATCAAGAAGCACCGCATTGGCGCCGAAATCGGCGCGATCGAGGTTCAGATCCTCAACCGAAGGATAGCTGCGGTCGCCCAGCAAGGAAGCCCAATAATTATAGGCCCGAACCTGCATCCGCCGTTCATCGACGCCCACGACCGGGGGGGCGTCGATTGCGCCGTCATCCTGGCCGTGGTTGCCCGAAAGCAGACCGCGCATGCTGTCCATCACCTATCCCCAGTCGCAAATATCGCCGACGGTGATGCACCCGAATTGGTAAAAGCCGCGTAAACGATAAAGGCGATACGCGGCTCTTTCCGTGCCTGTTCAGTCGGGCTCGCCCATCCAGCGGTCCCATCCCAGCATCGCACCCCGCGCCACCGCTAGCAGCGTATCGCGGTCCGCCCCGTCGCGCACCATGACCGACATGCCGCTCTGAACGGTGAGGTAAAAAGCCGCGGCTTCTTCGACCGGAAAGTCGGGCGGCAGCTGCCCCTCTTCGACTCCGCGGCGGAGACGGGCGGCCAGTTCGCGCAAATTGGCGCGGCGACGCCCATGCAATTCACGATGCGCCGCACTGTCTTGATCGACCGCAAAGGGCGCGCCCAGCACCACCATGCATCCCGGCGGATCACCGGGCACCGAATAGGCCTCCGCCGTCGCCAGCAGAAAATGAGCGATCGCGTCGCGCACGTCGGGGCGGCTGGTCAGGCTTTGCCAAATATCCTGTCCATGATGCCGGCAATAATGATCCACGGCTTCGCAGAACAGCGCGTCCTTGCTGCCAAAGGCAGCATAAAGACTGGGGGCGTTGATCCCCATCGCGCGAGTCAGTTCGCCAAGGGGCGCGCCATAGCCCTGGCGCCAGAATAAATGCATCGCACGGTCCAGTGCCTGGGTGCGATCAAAGCTGCGTGGACGGCCACGTTCCGCCATATCCTACCTTTCTGTATCAGTTGATACATATTTCGATTGACATGTTTTTGCAAGCCTGCCTATTTATGTATCAATCACTACATAAATAGGCAGGCAATATGATGAAACTTGCTGGAAAACGCGCCTTTATCACCGGCGGAAGTCGCGGTATCGGCGCCGCCATCGCCCGGCGGCTGGCGGAAGATGGCGCCGATGTCGCGATCAGCTATGCATCATCCGCCGACGCGGCAGACGGCGTGGTACATGCGATCAAGGCCATGGGGCGCCGGGCGCTCGCCATCGCCGCCGACAATCGCGATGCCGCGGCGGTCAAACAGGCGGTGGACCAAGCGGCCCAGACGCTCGGCGGCCTCGACATTCTCGTCAACAATGCGGGCATCTTCATCGCGGCGCCCGTGCCGACAATGGCCTTGGAGGATTTCGACGCCACAATGACGGTGAACCTGCGCGCGCCCTTCATCGCCATCCAAGCCGCCCTGCCGCATATGAGCGAAGGCGGACGCATCATCGGAATTGGCAGCAATCTGGCCCTGCAGGCGCCGATCGCGGGGATTGCCGCTTATGCCGCAAGCAAAGCCGGGCTGACGATGTTCAACCAGGCGCTGGCCCGCGACCTTGCCCCGCGCGGCATTACCGTCAACACCGTACATCCCGGTTCGACCGATACCGATATGAACCCGGCGAGCGGCGATCATGCCCCCGACCAGATCGCGCGCACCGCGGCCAAACGCTATGGCACCCCCGACGATATCGCATCGGCGGTCGCCTATCTGGCCAGCCCCGAAGCAGGGTCGATAACCGGCACCGCGCTTCTCGTCGACAATGGCGCAAATGCATGACCCGCTGGGCGGGGGGGGGGGCGTAGCTCGGCGCGGACACCGCCATCATGGTGGTGTGCGAATTTGCTGCCCTGCCCCCGTTCATCAGTCTCGCGGCAATCCGCCCACCGCCCTAGCGGCCGCCACATTGGCCCTTGCTGTCCTCGCTCTTCTCGCTAGCTGGCACACCATCCGCTAGCCCTTGCTCCGGCGCCGAAATTCGGGAACCGGCAGGCCGCCTATTCCCCAATTGTCGAGTTCGACCTCGTCGATCACCACCATGGTCGCGGCGGGGTCCTTGCCCAGCACCTCTTGTAGCAGCCGGGTGGTGCCCGCTATCAGTTCAGCCTTTTCGGCGCGCGATGGGCCTCTGCCTTCGGGACCGCCTTCGCGCGTCACTTGAATCAGGATATAGGGCATGGATCAGGCCTCCCGCGCATGCGCGTCATAGGTGAAAATCTTGGCGGCGATGCGCCAGCCGGGGGCCCCGCCCACATCGCGAACAAGGGTCAGAAAATCGAGATAGTCGCGGCCCATCATGGCCATGCGCGCCGTGACCCGCGCCATGCGCTCCCCGCCAAAGCCGATCTCCAGCACCGCGCCATTATTTTTCTCGCCGCGCATGGCCGGCGGCTCGCGCTGGTCGATCCGCGCCATATAGGCCTCAAGATCGAGCGTGAAATCATCGCCCGCACCTGCCGACACATAGGTGAGGCTGGGGTGAAAAAGAGGGCGCAGCGCAGCGCTGTCGGCGCGGTAGAGCCCGTCGAAATAGGCGGTCATCAGCTGCTGCACCGCTTCGAAATCGGCACGGCTCAAGGACGCAGCCCTTCGCCCTGCATCGCCGCGCGAACCGCCGGGCGCTCGGCAATGCGCTGATGATGCGCGGCCAGATGCGGCCAGGGATCAAGCGTCATGCCGGTAAAGCCCGTCCAATTGGCGACAACGAACAAATAGGCGTCGGCGACGGTGAAATGCTCCCCGACGACATAGTCCCGCCCATCGGCGAGCCATGCTTCGACATGCGCGAGCTTTTGCGCGACCTCGGCACGGGCCGCCTGCTGGTCGGCTTCGTTCGCGCCGGGCCGGAACAGCGGCTTGAAGGCGCGATGTAGCTCGGACGAGGTAAAGATGAGCTGCTCGACCATGCGCGCCCGCTCGCGGCTGGCGAGCGGCGCGAGCACGCCTGCTCCGGCCTGATCGGCAAGATAGAGGAGAATGGCCGGTCCTTCGGTCAATATCTCCCCGTCTGCAAGGGCCAGCGCGGGAACATAGCCCTTGGGATTGATGGCGCGATAATCCGCGCCGCTGGCCGTGGCGCCCTTCACCGTATCGACCGCCTCCAGCGTGAAATCGGCGGCCATTTCCAAAAGCGCGATATGGCTGGCCAGCGAACAGGCCCCCGCCTTGTAAAACAGCTTCATGACGCATCATCCTTTCGTGCAATTCAGGCTGTGCGCGGCGATGCCGGACATAGTTACCTTTGACAACATGATAACCATTGGTTACTTGAAGAAATGCGTTACTCCACAGAAACCAGGTAACCCGCATCATGCCGCTCAAAATGCGCCGCAATCAGGTCCCTCGCCCGCCCGAACCCTGTATGTTGACCGAATGTATGGCGGTCATCGCCGGGGCCTGGGCGCCCAATGTCATCTGGTCGCTGCGCGCCGGGCCGCGCCGCTTCAGCGAGTTGCGCGTCGATATACCGCCCATATCGGCCAAAGTGCTGTCCGCCCGCCTGTCCGAACTGGAGGCCAAGGGCGTGCTGCTGCGCCATGTCCGGCGCACCTCGCCCCCGTCCACCGAATATGAGCTGACGCCGCTCGGCTTCGAACTCATCCCGGCGCTCGATGCCATTGTTGCGGTTGGCCACCGGCTGAAAGCACTTCAGAAAAGCGGGCCACCCAAAGCCGCGCACACCTCCTAAAGCAAGATATAAAGAAATCTTTATATCTTGATTGACAGGCGCGATGGCATGTCTATGCTTCACCCTGTCGAGGTTCTTCGCGCGCCCTTTCGGCATGCAAAGCTAAGACGGGAAGCCGGTGCGCCTTTCGGGGCAAGGCCGGCGCTGCCCCCGCAACTGTAAGCGGTGAGCGGCGGTCATCATGTGTCACTGGTTCGGCAAGGAACCGGGAAGGCCCGACCGTATGCTTTGACCCGCGAGCCAGGAGACCTGCCTCGTCAGATACGTCCTCCGGCGGGGTGTCCGGTCAGGCCGCAAGCATGGCTGCGTCCGACCTTGCCGTCTGGGCGCGGGGCCCTGTGCCTGCTCGCCTGCCGAACCCTTGCCTTCATGCAAGGTGCCAGAAAATGACTGTCAGCGTTGCCACTCTTGGCTTTCCCCGCATCGGCCTTCGCCGTGAACTGAAATTCGCGCTCGAAAGCTATTGGGCGGGCAAATCGTCCCGCGCCGATCTCGACAATGCCGCCGCCGGGCTGCGCCTTGCGCATTGGGCGCGGCAAAAGGCGCTGGGTGCCGATATTCTGCCTTCCAATGATTTCTCGCTCTACGACCATGTGCTCGACACCAGCGCGCTGATCGGCGCGATTCCCGCGCGCTATGGCTGGGACGGCGATCGGGTCGATATCGACACCTATTTCGCGATGGCGCGCGGCGCGCCGGGGGATGGGGACCGCACAGGCTGCGGCCATGCCCATGACAGAACCGCGCAGGAAATGACCAAATGGTTCGACACCAACTATCATTATATGGTCCCCGAACTCACCGCCGGACAGCGTTTCCGCATCGCCTCGACCAAGATTTTCGACGAATTTGAGGAGGCAAAGGCGCTGGGCTATGCCACCCGCCCGGTGCTGCTCGGCCCCGTCTCCTATCTGATGCTGGCGAAGGGCAAGGCGGTCGAACCGCTGGCGCTGCTTCCCGCTTTGCTCGACATTTATGGGGAAATATTGGCGCGGCTGGCGAAAGCGGGGGCCGAATGGGTCCAGATCGACGAGCCCTGTCTCGTTCTCGATTTGACAAGCGAACAGCGCAACGCCTTTGAACGCGCCTATGCCCGCCTCGCAACCTCCGGGCCAAAGCTCATGCTCACCACCTATTTTGGCGGGCTTGGCGACAATCTTGGTCTGGTCGCGGGACTTCCCGTCCACGGCCTCCACCTTGATCTTGTCCGCGCGCCCGAACAACTCGAACCCGTGCTTGAAAAGTTGCGACCGCATGTGCTTCTTTCGCTTGGCGTCATCGACGGTCGCAATATCTGGCGCGCCAACCTGCCTGCGCTTTACTGGCGATTGAAGGAGCATGCCGCAAAGCGCGACCTGATCCTTGCCCCCTCCTGCTCGCTGCTTCATGTGCCCGCCGACCTCGCGCTTGAAACCGGGCTTGATCCGGAAATCGCGCAATGGCTCGCTTTTGCCGCGCAGAAAATCGAGGAGCTGGCTGCTCTCGCCATGGCGCTCAACGAAGGCGAGGATGCGAGCTTCTCCGCTTTTTCCGCCTCACGCATCGCCGCCGTCGCCCGTCAGACCTCGACGCGCATCCACAATCCGGATGTGGCAGCCCGGCTGGCGACGCTTGGCGAAAGCGACACAAGCCGCGCTTCCCCCTTCGCCGAACGCCGCAAATTGCAACAAAGGCGGCTGCGCCTTCCCGCCTATCCGACGACGACCATCGGCTCCTTCCCCCAGACGGCCGAGGTGCGAAAGGCGCGCGCCGCGCACCGGCGGGGCGAAATGGACGATGCCGCCTATGCCCAATATCTGCGCGTCGAAACCCGCGCCGCAGTGAAATGGCAGGAGGAAATCGGCCTCGACGTCCTGGTTCACGGCGAATTTGAACGCAATGACATGGTGCAATATTTCGGCGAGCAGCTTTCGGGCTTTGCTTTCACGCGGGCGGGCTGGGTGCAAAGCTATGGCTCGCGCTGCGTCCGACCGCCGATCCTTTATGGCGATGTATCGCGCCCCGCGCCGATGACCGTCGACTGGTGGCGCTATGCCCAGGATCAGACCGACAAGCCGGTAAAGGCCATGCTCACCGGCCCCGTCACCATCCTCAACTGGTCCTTTGTCCGCGACGATCAGCCGCGCGCGGTCAGCTGCCGCCAGATTGCCCTTGCGATCCGCGACGAGGTGCAGGATCTGGAAGCCGCGGGCGCCGCGATCATTCAGATTGATGAAGCCGCGTTGCGCGAAGGCCTGCCGCTGCGCCGTAGCGAATGGCAGGCTTATCTGGACTGGGCGGTCGAAAGCTTTCGCCTCACCTCGTCGGGCGTACGCGATGATGCGCAGATCCACACCCATATGTGCTATTCGGAGTTTAACGACATCATCCGCGCCATCGGTGCCATGGACGCCGATGTCATCTCGATCGAAACCGCGCGTTCGCAGATGGAATTGCTCGACGCCTTCGCCAGCTATTCCTATCCGAACGAGGTCGGCCCCGGCGTCTATGACATTCACAGTCCGCGCATTCCCGCGACGGATGAGATGATGCAGCTTTTGTCGCTGGCGGGGAAACATGTCCCAGCCGAGCAAATTTGGGTGAACCCCGATTGCGGGCTCAAGACGCGCAAATGGGAAGAAGTGCGCCCGGCGCTTGTCGCCATGGTCGCCGCCGCCCATGCGATGCGGGTGAAGGGCGCCTATGATGCCCGCCGCTGACACAGCGCCGACGAGCGCGCCCGCCGTCCGCGTCACCGCCATGCCCGCCAATGCCAATGTCTATGGCGATATATTTGGCGGCTGGCTGATGGCGCAGATGGACCTTGCCGCATCCTCGGTCGCCTCGCTTCACGCGCGCGGGCGCGCCGTGACCATTTCGGTGGAGGGCATGTCCTTCCACCGTCCGGTCTTCGTCGGCGATGAAGTCTCCGTCTATGCCCGGCTGGTCAAGGTGGGCCGCACCTCGATGCATGTCGCGGTCGAAGCCTGGGCGCGCGATCGCCATGCCAGCGACGAACATCGCGTGACCGAAGCGCGCTTCATCTTCGTCGCAGTCGGCCCCGACCGTAGGCCAAGGCCGGTGCCGCCACTCGCGGAAGAGGCGGCGCCTGCAAAGTTCTCCCCATAACGAAAGCATCGCCCTAACGGCATGTGTCCCCGCGTAGGCGGGGACCCTTCTCCGTCAGGCGCTCCTCAGCATCTGCCGCAGCGCCCCGACCAGTCGTTCCATATCGGCGGCGCGGGTAAAGAGCGCGGGCGTCACGCGGACACAGGCGCCGCGCGCGGGGCCGCTGCGATGCACGGTGAAAATGCCATGCGCATCGAGCAGCTGTTTCGCGAGCGCGACATTCTCCGCCACGCTTGTTCGGCCGGCAAAGCGAAAGGAAGTGATCCCGCCATAAAGGCGCGGGTCCGCCGGGGTCAGAATCTCAATTCCCGGCGTGTCCCGCATCTCCTCGGCCCACAAGTCCCGCAAATGGCGCAGCCGCGCGGCGCGGGGCGCATCACCTATGCGGTCCTGAAAGGCAAAGGCCGCGGGCACGCTCAGCTGCGCGGCATAATCGACCGTTCCGGTATGAACACGCGACCGCGCCCTATCCCCATGCGGCGGCGCATTGGCGATATCGGGGTCAATAAGGTCCAGCCGATCCTTGCGGATATAGACCGCCCCCACCCCCAGCGGCGCGCCAATCCACTTATGAAGGTTCAATCCGACGAAATCGGCGCCGAGGTCGGGAAGCGCGAAATCAAGCTGCCCCCAGCTATGCGCCGCATCGACAATGGCATCGACGCCGCGCGCCCGCGCCATGGCGACAATCTCGCGCACCGGCACCACCAGCCCGGTGCGATGGCTCAAATGGGTGAGCAGGATCAGCCGCACCGCCGGATTGTCATCCAGCGCCTTGGCATAGGTGTCGATCAATCCTTGATGCGTCGCGGGTTCGGGCAGCGCGATGCGGACAATCTCCACCCCGCGCCGCGCCTGCAAGCCCTCGAAACACGCCTGCATCGAATCATAGTCCAGATCGGCATAGAGCACCGCATCGCCGGGACGCAGCCGGTTATAACCGCCGATCAGCGCCTTCAGCGCCTCGGTCGCATTGCGGGTGATGGCAATTTCATCCTCACCCACCCCCAGCCGCGCCGCGAGTAGCCTGTGCACCGCAATCAGATCGGGGATCATATCGCGCCGCGCGTAAAAGCTGGTCGCGCTGTTCACCCGCCGCACCATTTGTTCATAATGATCAAGCACGGGGCGCGCCATCATCCCCCAATTGCCATTTTCAAGCTGGATGACATTAGGGACGACATCATATTGGTCGGCGACCGCGCCCCAATAGGCTTCGTCATCCGCCCGCGCCGGGCCCGGCGGCAGCGGCGGGGCAGCCATTGCCCCGCCCGCCACCGGAACCGCTGCGGCCCCCGCGATCATTGCCCTTCGGCTGAACCGCATCGCCCTACCCCTTAAAAGCTCACCCCGAGGCGGACATAATATTGGCCGCCGTCGGTGTCATAGGGGGCATGGCGCGAATAGATCAGCCCGCGCACCGCCTGATTGGTGGCTTCATCGGGGTAGGCGTCGAAGATATTCTCCGCGCCCGCGCGCAAGGTCATATGCTCGTTGAGCTTCAGGCTGGCCGACAGGTCGAACAGCATCATCGAGCCAAAGCGCTGGAAAATCTCGCCCGTCGCATTGCCGCTCACATCGGTCCACGCGCCATAATAGCGCCCGCGCGCCTGAATGCCGAAACCGCCGATGCTATAGCCCAGCGAGGCCGTGGCATTATGCTTGGGCAGCCGGTCCTCGAACAATATGCGCTGGGTTTCATTGGCGATGGCGTCGGTCAGGCCGCTCGTCACCTTGGTCTCATTATAATTATAGGCTAGGCTGATGTCGGCGCGCCCGGCGCCAAGGTTACGGGCATAGGCGATCACCGCGTCGATACCCCGGGTGCGCGTGTCAAAATCATTGGTGAAGAAATTGACCGCGGTGAAACGCTGCGGATTGGGGAAATCATCGGGCACGGTGAAAGTGCGCGACTGGCCGAAACGGTCGCGCAGCTTGATCTGATAGAGATCGACGCTGCCCGTCAGCCCGAAATCCGACTGAAAGGTCAACCCGGCGGTCAGCGTGCGCGACTTTTCGGGCTTCAGCGGCGCGGCCCCCAGGGCTATGGCAATGGGGTCGTTGGGCGACAGCCGCCCCCGGTTGAAAATCTGCATCGTCGTGGTGTCGAGCCCCTGGCTCGTATTCACCGCATTAAGCTGCCCCGGTGTCGGCGCGCGAAAGCCGGTCGAATAGGTCGAGCGGAGCGCGACGCCGCGCACCGGCTCCAGCCGCGCCGACAGCTTGTAGTTGAACGTATCGCCAAAGGCGGAGAAATCCTCATAGCGGCCCGCCGCGCCCAAAGTGAGCATCTCGGCGGGGCGCGCTTCGACATCGACATAGCCCGCATAGCTTGTCTGCGACCAGCTACCGGCATTCAGCGGGCTGAACCCCGGAAAGCCATTGCTGTTCGGCGCCAGCCCCGAAGCCGCAGCCGGCCCGATGGCATAGGAGGCCGGATCGCCGGGGAAGATGGCATAGCTTTCCTTGCGCCGTTCCGCACCAAAGGCGATGTTTGCGGGATCGACCAGCCCCAACGGCAGGCGATAGACGAAATCGGCGTTGAAATTCAGCTCGCTCTGGCGCAGCCGGCCAAGGTAAAAGCTCGTCGGGCTATCGGGACCGAGCGAGGCGTTGAGCGATTCCTTCATATTATAATCGATGCGGTTGCGCCCGGTCGATGCGCTGAGGTCATAGGTCAGCCGCGCGCCCAACTCGCCGCGCATCCCGCCCGCAAGCTGAAAATCGTCAAATTCGCTGCCAAAGCGCGGGGTGAAACCGGCGGGGTAGATTTCGGCAAAGTTGAAATCGGGAAAGGCCGGGCTGGAGCCATAGACATTGGCCGTAAAGCTGGGGTTGCGCCAGTTGAAGTCGGTTACCCCTTCGCCTTCGGACCAGGTGCCGAAGCCATAAAGCGTCGCGCCATCGACAATCTCATAATCGGCGTTGAAAGCCGCACGCACCGAGCGCAGATCGGGCTGGCCCCAGCGCTGCACCGGGTTGGGTACATCAAAATGCGGATTGGCTTCCTGAAAGACGATGGCGTCGGGGCGCTGGCGCGTGCGCGAGGTTGCGTCCGATTTGGAAAATTCACCGCTGATGACCAGCGAGCCGCGCTCACCCAGCAGGGTGCCGCCCTGCGCGCCGGTGCGATAGGCCGTGCCGTCGCCTTCATAATATTGGGAAAATTGGCCATAGGCCTCCATCCCCGGCTGATCGTCGAGAATGATGTTGATCACCCCGGCAATCGCATCCGACCCATATTGAGCCGACGCACCGTCGCGCAGCACTTCGATGCGCTTGATCGCCAGATTGGGAATGGAGGCCAGATCCGCCGCCTGCGCCCCGCGCGTGCCGAGCAGCGCCGAGCGGTGATAACGCTTGCCATTGACGAGGACGAGCGTCTGGTCGGGCGACAGGCCGCGCAGCGTCGCGGGGCGGACAAAGGCCAGCCCGTCATTCGCGGGCAGGCGCTGCACATTGAAAGAGGGCAAAAGCTGCGCCAGCGTGTCCGACAGATCGTCCGAGACACTATTGTCGATCGCCCCCGACGACAGCACGTCGATCGGCGCCAGCGTGTCGAACTGGGTGCGCCCGGCATCGCGCGTTCCGGTGACGATGATCAGGTTGCCGTCCCGGTCGGCATCGGCTTCGGCGGCGGCCTCCATGCTGGCGTCGAGCGAAGCAGCATCGGCGGCAAAGGCGAAAGAGGGCGCAGCGAAGGGCAGCGCGAAAAGCGCGCCGGCGGTCAGGCGTTTCATAAATGCTCCTTGGGACGTTGCGACGGATTATCTTTTCTCGTTCCGCCGCCGCCCTAGGAGCCTCGCATGACATATACGTGTCAATTCACGCGATTTACGTTACAAATACATGTCAGTCCTGGTTCGGGAAAATGGCCGTCCGCACATAATCGACCGAGCGCGCGCCATCGGCCAGCCGCGCTGCACCCAGCAGGCGGTTCCAGTAACGCTCCCCGCCATCGGCGAGCCGCCATTGGTGGAGCCGCCGGGTGAAAAGCTGAAGATCATATTCGGCGCTGATCCCGATGGCGCCATGCACGCCATGCGCGATGGCCGCGACCTTTGCCGCCGCGCGGCTCGTAACCGATTTGGCGGTCGCGGCGGCAGGCAGGGGCGGTGGACAGCCCGCCGCACAGCCAAGTTCGGATGCGATCCGCGCCGCCACTGCTTCCTCGGCCATCACCGCCATCTGCTGCTGCAGCGCCTGTTGCCGCCCGATGGCTTTGCCGAACTGCACCCGCTCGCCGGCATAGGCGGCGGTCATCGCGGTCAGATGGTTCGCCGCTCCCGCAATCAGCGCCGCGCGCAGCACCGCCGCCCGCGCGCGCAGCCCGCCCTGCGGCGACGGTGCCACGGGCTCGCCGGGCGTGAAGGAAAAGCGCACCGCGACATCGCCCGCCACGCCCGTCGCCTCCCCTCCGCTGGCGAGGGCAAGGTGCAGGCCGTCCCCCGCCTCGACCAGCAGATGCGCGGCGCCCTGTGCCTGCGGCACGATCAGCGCCGCACCCTTCCCGGCGACGGCAAGCGCGATGGGGCCTTGGGGCGGCTCGACCGGCTCGGGCGCGATAGCGAGCAGCATCCGGGCAATCATCGTCTCCCCGACCGGCAGCGGCACGGCATGGCGGCCCAGCGCCATCCATAGCGGCTGCACCTCGGCCAGCGTCAGCCCCGCGCCGCCGCGGCCCTCGGGCACCAGCGCATCGAGGAAGCCCGATGCTGCAAGGGCGTCCCACATCGCCGCGCTATCCGCGCCCGCCTCGACCGCCCGCACGGCATGCAGCGGCGCCGCATTGGCGAGCAGCTTTTCAAAAGCGTCCAGAAAATCGCTCATCGTCGCGCGCCCCTCTATCGCAGACCCATGCCGCGCGCGATGATCCCGCGCAAAATCTCGCGCGTTCCCCCGCGTAGCGAAAAGCTGGGCGCGATATGGGTGGTATAAAGCAACGTGCGGTAAAGATCGGGATCGACGCCCTCGTCGGGATGCGCGGCCAGATCATCGCCGATGGTGGCCGGCAACGCCTGTTCGAACGCGGTGCCAAGGTCCTTGACCAGCGAAGCCTCGACCACCGGGCTTTCGCCCGCCGCCAGCCGCGCGGTGCAGGCAATCGACATGGCGCGCAGCACCGCCAGCCGCGCGGTCAATTCACCGAGCAGGGCCAGCGCCGCGCCATCCGCGCGCCCGACCCGCCGCAGATGCTCGGTCCAGGCATCGAGCAGCACGACGCTCGAATAAATACGCTCCGGCCCGCTCCGCTCAAAGGCGAGTTCGGCGGTCACCTGCGCCCATCCCTCACCCTCTTCGCCGATCAGCGCATCGGCGGGCAGGTCGACATTGTCGAAAAAGACTTCGGCAAAATGGGCATCGCCGGTCAGGTCGGCGATGGGGCGCACCGTCACCCCCGGCGCCTTCAGGTCGATGATGATCTGCGACAGCCCCGCACGGCGATCCTCCACCCCGCCCGAGGTGCGGACCAGCGCGATCATATAATCGCCGTGCATCGCGTTGGTGGTCCAGATTTTCTGGCCATTTACCCGCCACCCCTCCGCTGTCCGCTCCGCGCGGGTGCGCACGCCCGCAAGGTCAGAACCAGCGCCGGGCTCGCTCATCCCGATGCAAAAGACCAGCTCGCCGCGGCAGATGGCGGGCAGATAGGTCTGGCGCTGCGCCTCGCTGCCGAAATTGAGGATCAGCGGCGCGCTCTGCCGGTCGGCGATCCAGTGCGCCGCCACCGGCGCGCCGACCGCCAGCAATTCCTCGACCACGACAAACCGCGCAAAAGGTCCGCGCGCGCCCCCGCCATAAGCCTTGGGCAAGGTCAGGCCGAGCAGCCCGGCCGCGCCCAAGCGGCGGCTGAAGTCCTGGTCGAACCCCGACCAGGATCGCGCCCTTATGTCCGGGGGCAGCGCCGCCAGCGCTTCCTCGGCGAACTGGCGAGCGAGCGGGCGCAGCGCCTCATCCCCGGCGGGAAGCGCGGCGAAGGTCAAAGCATCGAACAAGCCATCCTCTCCTTGTCAGCGCGGCCTCTGCCGGACCGGGCCTTGCCCTTGGCTCACAGCAAGCGGGCGCCAATGTCAAACAAATGGGGCGGCCCGCGATGCGGCGCCGCCCCAAGTATCTGTCCGTCTGGAGAGGGAGAGGACGGACCGGAGTTTGGGTGTCGCAGGCGCGATCAGCGCGAAGCGACTTCGCTGTCATTGACTTCGTCAACGCCGGTGACTTTCAGCGCGGCGCGGAACTGCTTGGCGGCGGCGCGTTCATTGCCTGCTTTGCAAAGCGCAAGCCCGGTGGCGACATAGCGCTGCGCATTGCTCTGCGCCTTGCCGGTGGCGTTATCGGCCGCGGCGCGCGCCTGTTCGACCAGACCGTTGCAGCGATAATCGCCTTCGGCGGCATAGGCCGGCTGGGTCGAGGCGATCAGGCCGGTGAAGGCAAGCGCCGACGCCGCAACCACGGCGAAAGCAGAGGGAAAGCGTCGAAATGAGGAGAGCTGAATGGACATGGGAGAGATTCCTTTCGTTTTCTTGTGCAACCTTTGTAGCGGTGGTTGCGCCCTTAGATAATCGTCGATAATCTGCAAGTGCTTTGAAGCAGGATTTAACAATCCCCCAAGGGGCGCTCGACGGGATCGAAGCTTTTCTGCGCGTTGCAGAAAGGCGAAGCTTTACCGCCGCCGCTACCGACCTTGGCGTTTCTCCCTCGGCGATCAGCCAGACGATCAAGGCGCTGGAAGCCCGCGTCGGCGCGCCGCTTTTCATGCGAACAACGCGCAGCGTCGGGCTGACGCAGGCGGGCGAAATGTTCCTCGAACGCGCCGCCCCGGCTTATGCGGGGCTGGCCGATGCCTATGAAGCGGCGCGCAATCTTGGCAATCGTCCCGCCGGGCGGCTTCGCATCAATTTGATGCGCGGCGCGGTCCAGCCGATGTTCGAACCGATCATCGCGGGCTTTTGCGAAGCCTATCCCGATATTGAGCTCGAAATTTACGCCGACGACGGGCTCGCCGACCTCAGCGCGGGCGGTTTCGACGCGGGGGTGCGTATGGGCGAGGCGCTCGAGGCCGACATGATCGCGGTGCGGCTGACCGGCCCTTTTCGCTTCGTCGTCGCCGCCGCGCCCGCCTATCTCGAACGCCATGGCTGTCCCGCGAGCCCCGAGGCGCTACGCAGCCACCGCTGCATCCGCTTCCGCCTCGCCAGCGGCGCGCTGATGCCCTGGACCTTTGAAAAGGGAAACCGCGAATATGAAGTCGCGGTCACCGGCCCCGTCATCGTCAATGACTGGATCGCCGCGATGGTCGCGATGCGCGCAGGGGTCGCCATGGCGATGCTCGCCGAACCGATGGCCAAGGCGATGGTTGCGACGGGCGAGATCGCGCTTGTGCTGACCGATCATGCCGCCTCCACATCGGGCCTTTTTCTCTATTATCCCAGCCGCAAGCAGATGATGCCCAAATTGCGCGCCTTCATCGATTATGTGCTGGAACATCTGCCCGACGAACTGCGGCGTCAGGCCTGATACAACCTCTTTCCTCATCCTGACCCCGGGCTTGATCCGCAGTCCCGTTATTGCGCCCTGATACCGAAAAGACGCGCGCTTCCCCGCCTCGGTTCGGCGCATAAATAATTAGCTTGGGCGCCAGCAGAAAATTTGCGCTGGCGCGATAATCAAAAAACGGGCAGCCACTTCTCAACTCCTACAGTTGGGATAATGGCATGAGCGAATTTTTGCCTTTGGATCTGACGGCGATCCTGCCGTTCATCCTGATCGGCTTTGCAGCGCAGCTCGTCGACGGCGCGCTCGGCATGGCCTTTGGGGTCATCTGCAACACGTTGCTCGTCGCGGTCATGGGGGTTCCCCCCGCCACCGCTTCGGCGCGCATCCATGTGGTGGAGGTGTTCACCACCGCGGTTTCGGGGATCAGCCATATGATCCAGCGCAATATCGAATGGTCGCTCTTCTTCCGCCTGCTCATTCCGGGCGTGATCGGCGGGGTGACGGGCGCCTATCTCCTCACCTCGATCGACGGCGATATCGTCAAGCCCTTCATCCTCGGCTATCTGGTCGCGGTTGGCGTCTGGCTCCTCTTTCGGGGGCTTTTCTATCCCCCCAAATTCCGCAAGCCGAAAGTCATCGCGCCGCTCGGCCTTGTCGGCGGCTTTCTCGACGCGGCGGGGGGCGGCGGCTGGGGACCGGTGGTCACCTCGAACCTTCTCGTACAGGGGGCCGAGCCGCGCAAGGTCGTCGGGACGGTCAACAGCGTCGAATTCTTCCTGACCGTCGCCGTCTCCGCCACCTTCATCTGGCATTTGGGCATTGAAGATATTGCCGGGGCCACGCTGGGGCTGCTGATCGGCGGCGTGATGGCGGCACCGATCGGTGCCTTCATGGCCAAGCGCTTTTCGCCCAAGCTGCTGCTCATTCTGGTGGGCGTCGTCCTCACCGCGACGAGCAGTTTCGGCCTGTGGCGTTTCCTCGCGGCCTAGGGGCGGAAGCTGCGACGAGCTTCCGCTTCCTCAATTGGCGGGCCGCGTCTCGTCGATCTTCTCGACCCATTCGGGGTAAAAACTCGGCTCGCGTGAGGACCATCCGGGGGCTGTCGCCGCCGCCTCGCTGATCGACTGGAGCAGGGTCTTGCGCTTGTCGGGGTGGAGGTGCGGCAGCGAGGCCGCCGCGCAAAAGGCGCCGGGCAGCCAGGGACGGACATGTGCGCCAAGCAATCGCTCATACAGGAAACGATAGGGGCCAAAGCCCGGCAACCGGTCCTGACCCAGATCAAAGGCCGATACCGCCACCAGCGGCGCCATAAAGCCTTCGAGCGCGTCGAGCCCGCTGTCCTCGGGCATGTGCGAGCGAATATCATCGAGGCGGCGATAGACTTTTGCCTGTACGCGAATCGCAGTTTCCTCGACCACATCGCGCGACCAGCGGGCGACGGCGTCGTCGCGTTCCAGCCCGATGTCGAGCGAGCGGCGGATATAGCGCTGCGTTCCCGCAGGAAAGCCTGCAAATTCCTTGATTTCAGCCAGCGACATATCGCCAGCGGCCGGTCCGGATGACGTCGCCATGGTCATGCTCCCGCATCGCGCCCGGGGAGCCATCCCCCGGAGGCTTCATCCCATAATCTGCCACTCAAAAGCTTAGTGACAGGTTAACCAGGACGCCGAAATGGTTTGAAGCCAGCGTGGGATAGGCCGTTGCACCGCGCCGCGAGCGGGCCTAATCAGGCTGTTTCACTATCATAAGACAGGCGAGACCCAATATGTCGCACGCACTGCAGCCGGTTATTTCCGCAACCGGCCTGTTCACCCCCGCCGAAACCATTTCGAACGAAGAACTTGTGACAAGTTTTAACGCCTATGTTGCTCTTTACAACAGGGAAAATGCCGATGCCATCGCGGCGGGAGAGCTGGAGCCGCTGACCGAATCGAGCGTCGAATTTATAGAAAAGGCAAGCGGCATCGGGGCGCGTCATGTCGTCGACAAGGCAGGGATTTTGGACCCGCAGCATATGGCGCCGCGCCTCGCCGAACGCGCCGATGAAGATCTCTCCATATTGGCCGAAATAGGCGTCGCCGCGGCAAAAGACGCGCTGACCCGCGCGGGCCGCGATGCTTCAGAGGTCAATGCGGTGCTTTGCGCGGCCTCCAATATGCAGCGCGCCTATCCCGCCATGGCCATCGAAATTCAGAATGCGCTGGGCATCGACGGCTTTGCCTTTGACATGAATGTCGCCTGCTCCTCGGCGACCTTCGGCATTCAGACCGCCGCCGATTATATTCGCGCGGGCCATGCGAAGAGCGTGCTGGTGGTGAACCCCGAAATCTGTTCGGGCCATTTGAACTGGCGCGACCGCGACAGCCATTTCATCTTTGGCGATGTCGCCACCGCCATATTGGTCGAGGCAAAGGATATCGCCCCCGCCGGCCATTGGGACATTTTGGGTACCAGGCTCAAAACCGTCTTTTCCAACAATATCCGCAATAATTTCGGCTTCCTCAACCACGCCCATGGCGGCATCGACCAGCAAGCGCCCAAGACCGACAAGCTGTTTGTTCAGGAAGGGCGCAAGGTGTTCAAGGAAGTCGTTCCCATGGTCGCGGCGATGATCGTCGAGGAAATGGAACGGCTGGGGCTGGCGGGCGCCGACATGCGCCGGCTGTGGCTGCATCAGGCGAACAGCAATATGAACCGCCTGATCGCGCACAAGGTGCTGGGCCATGAAGCGAGCGCAGAGGAAAGCCCGACCGTGCTCGACCGCTATGGCAATACATCGAGTGCGGGGTCGATCATTGCCTTCCACCTGCACCATGACGACATGCAGGCGGGCGACACCGGCCTCATCTGCTCCTTTGGCGCGGGCTATTCAGCCGGAACGGTGTTCGTTCGCCGGACCTGACCCGTGCGGGCGCCCCGCTCAGGGCTCGAATGTGGTGAACAGGTAAATGGCGAACAGAATGAGGTGGATCGTGCCTTGCAGCACGGTCGTCCGCCCATTGGCCAGTGTTTGCGACGCGACGATCAGCGACAGGAAAAGCAGCACCGAGCTTTTGGCGTCGAGTCCCAGCACAATCGGCATATCGGCAACGATCGACAGGATGGCGACAGCGGGAATGGTCAGCCCGATGGTCGCCAGCGCCGATCCCAGCGCAAGGTTGAGGCTGGTCTGAAGCCGGTCGGCCCGCGCCGCGCGCGCCGCCGCCACGCCCTCGGGCGCAAGCACCAGCGCAGCGATAATCACCCCCAGCACTGCGGCAGGCGCGCCTGCGCTCGCCAGCATCTCGCCAATCACCGGCGAGAGATATTTGGCGAGCAGCACCACCGCGATCAGGCTCGCGAGTAGCAGCGCCCCCGACGCCAGCGTCCGCCGGTTGCTCGGCGGATCGGCATGATCGTCGCCCGCGGCAATATCCTCGGCATCGGGCAGAAAATAATAGCGGTGCCGCACCGTCTGGACGAGCGCAAAGGTCGCATAAAGGATCAGCGACGCCGCCGCGACAAAGGCAAGCTGGTCATTGGTATAGCGCGGCCCCGGCGCGCTCGACGTGAAATTGGGCAGCACCAGCGAAACCACCGTTAGCACGGTCAGTGTTGCGAGCGCCGCGCCGATGCCGGTACGCTGGAACCGCTGCTCATGGTGGCGCAAACTGCCGACGAGCAGGCACAGCCCCATTAACAGATTGATGATCACCATCACGGCGGCAAAAACCGTGTCGCGCGCCAGCGCTTCGGTCTTTTCGGGCTCGGCCTGCATCAGCGTCAGGATCAGCCCCACCTCGATCACCGTGACCGCGAGCGCGAGGATCAGTGTGCCAAAGGGCTCGCCGACCCGGTGCGCGACCACTTCGGCATGATGCACCGCCATCATCACCGCCGCGCCGAGGATCAGGGCAACGAAAAGCGGCGGTAACGCCACCGACAGGCACAAAATCGCGACCACAACAGCCGCGATGGGCAAAATATCGGTCATATGGCGGCGCAGGAGAAGCATAGGCTTCTATTACATCGACAATCGCGGCTGACCAGCCCGTTGTCGCGGCCGATATGGGCCACTCCTTTATAAACATAGCGCGTCCCCGCGAAGGGGGGAGACTAATGCGCGCGAACGGGCAGTCCTGCCGCCGCCAGCCGCGCATGCGCCTCGGCAATGGTCGCTTCGCCAAAATGAAAGATGCTCGCCGCCAGCACCGCGCTCGCCCCGCCTTCGAGGACGCCTGCCACCAGATGGTCGAGATTGCCGACGCCCCCCGATGCTATCACCGGCACCGACACCGCATCGGCAATCGCGCGGGTGAGCGCGAGGTCATAGCCATCCTTCGTCCCGTCGCGGTCCATGCTCGTCACCAGCAGCTCGCCCGCGCCCAGCTCTGCCAGCCGCACCGCATGGTCGAGCGCGTCGATCCCCGTGGGCTTGCGGCCGCCATGGGTGAAAATCTCCCACCGGCCATCCGCGACTTTGCGCGCGTCAATACTGCCCACCGCGCATTGGCTGCCAAAGCGGTCGGCAATATCGGCGACCAGTTCGGGACGCGCGACAGCCGCGCTGTTTACCGCCACCTTGTCCGCGCCCGCGAGCAACAGCGCGCGCGCATCCTCGGCGCTACGCACCCCGCCGCCGACGGTCAGCGGCATGAAGCAGACCTCGGCGGTACGCGCCACCATATCGAGCAAAGTGCCGCGCCCCTGATGGCTCGCGCTGATGTCAAGGAAGCAAAGCTCGTCGGCTCCGGCGGCATCATAAGCGCGCGCCGCCTCGACCGGATCGCCCGCATCGCGCAGATCGACGAAATTCACCCCCTTCACCACGCGCCCATCGGCGACGTCGAGGCAGGGAATCACACGGGTGCGAACAGTCATGGCACCAACCTCTCATTCCGCTCGTGTCGAGCGAAGTCGAGACACGTCTTGGCTGGGCGCTTTGCCTGGGGGTGTCTCGACTTCGCTCGACACGAACGGGGTTGAGAGGCAGGATTCACGCCTGCCCCACCGCAATCGCCTGGGCCAGATCGAGCCGCCCGTCATAAAGCGCCCGCCCGGTAATCACCCCCTCGATGCCATCCGCGACGTGGGGGCGCAGCGCGTGAATATCGCCGATCGCCGCGACCCCGCCGCTCGCAATCACCGGGATATCGACCGCCTGCGCCAGCGCCACGGTCGCCGCAACATTGCAGCCTTTCAGCAGCCCGTCGCGCCCCACATCGGTGAAGAGCAGCGCCGCGACGCCTGCATCCTCGAACCGGCGGGCGAGATCCTCGACGCGCACGTCGGACACATCGGCCCAGCCCTCGGTCGCGACCATGCCCTCGCGCGCATCGACCCCGACGACGATCCGCCCCGGCAGGTCGCGCGCCGCCGATTTGACGAAATCGGGATTTTTGAGCGCCGCCGTGCCGATGATCACCCGCTCGACCCCCAGCGCCAGCCAGCGATCCACGCCCGCCCTGTCGCGAATGCCCCCGCCGACCTGCACCTTGCCGGGAAAGGCCGCGATGATGGCCTCAACCGCCGCGCCATTGACGCTCGCGCCCGCAAAGGCGCCATCAAGGTCGACGACATGCAGATGCGTCGCGCCCGCTTCGGCAAAAAGGCGCGCCTGCCCCGCCGGATCGTCGCCATAGACGGTCGCGCGATCCATATCGCCCTCGGCCAGCCGCACCACCTGCCCGCCTTTGAGGTCGATGGCGGGAAAGATAGTCAGGCCGGAATTTACGGACGCCACGTCAAAAACCTTTCAAGCGTCGCCAGCCCATAGGCCTGGCTTTTTTCGGGGTGAAACTGAACGCCGATGATATTGTCCCGCGCGACCGCCGCGACAAAATCCCCGCCATGGCGGCTCGTCGCCGCCACATCGGCAGCGTCGGCGAAATGATAGCCGTGCAGATAATAAGCCTCGCCCGCGGCAATCACCGGATGCGCCGCCGCCGGCGTCACATCATTCCAGCCCATATGCGGAATACGCAGGCCCGGCTGCGGCGCAAAGGCGCGCACCGTCCCACCGATCCAGCCAAGTCCCGGATGCCGCCCATGTTCCTCGCCCGCTTCGGCGAGCAATTGCATGCCGACACAAATGCCTAGAAAAGGCGCGCCTTCGCCGCGCACCCGCGCTTCCAGCGCCTCGACCATCCCGTCGATTGCGCGCAGCCCGTTCATGCAGGCGGCAAAAGCGCCAACACCGGGCAGAAGGATGCGGTCGGCCCGTGCCACCACATCGGGATCGGCGGTCACCGCGACATCATCGGCCCCCGCGGCACGCAGCGCATTATGCACCGAGCGAAGATTGCCCGCGCCATAATCGATAAGGGCCAGGGTCATCTCATCCCCTCCCGCTTGCGGGAGGGGAGGATCACAGCACCCCCTTGGTGCTGGGAATGCTGTCGCCCTTGCGCGGGTCGATCTCGACCGCCTGGCGCAGCGCGCGCGCCAGCGCCTTGTACATGCTCTCGGCAATATGGTGATTATTCTCACCATAAAGGGTTTCGATATGCAGGGTGATGCCCGCCGTCTGCGAAAAGCTCTGGAACCAGTGCGAGAAAAGCTCGGTGTCCATTTCGCCCAGCCGCGGCTGCGAAAAGCCCGACTTCCACACGCAATGCGGACGCCCCGAAATATCGAGGATACAGCGGGTCAGCGTTTCGTCCATCGGCGCATGCGCCTCGCCGTAACGGGCGATGCCGCGCTTGTCGCCCAGCGCTTTCGCCATGGCTTCGCCCAGCGCCAGCGCGCTGTCCTCGACCGTATGATGCTGGTCGATGTGAAGGTCGCCCTTCACTTGCATGCTAATGTCGATCAGCGAATGGCGCGACAATTGCTCGACCATATGGTCGAGAAAACCGATGCCGGTGGAAACAACATAATTTCCCGTCCCGTCGAGATTGACGGTGATGGAAATGTCGGTTTCCTTGGTCGTGCGCTGGACGGTGGCGGTTCGCATGGCGTCCCTTTAGCACCCGCTTTTCGCGGTGCAAGGAGACTCTCTTCCCACGCGACCCCCTTGACCGGCGCGCGACGCGCGTTCATCCCCGCAGGCATGAGTGATGATGTTCGTGACAGCCTGATTCCCTATGATGAAATCGTGCAGGATGCGTTGCGCGCCGTGGTCGGCCGCGTTTTGCGGCAGATAGAGGGCAGCGACAGCCTGCCCGGCGAGCATCATTTCTATATCACCTTCAAGACACAGGCGCCGGGCGTCGACATTCCCGCGCATCTGGTCGCCAAATTTCCCGATGAAATGACGATCGTCCTCCAGAATCGCTTCTGGGATCTGACGGTCGAGCCCGATCATTTCAGTGTCGGCCTGTCCTTCAACCAGACGCCTTCGATCCTGGTTATTCCTTATGCCGCCATCACTGCCTTCGTCGATCCCTCGGTGGATTTCGGCCTGCAATTTCAGGTTAGCGATGAAGATTTTGCTTCGCCCGAACCGCATGATGAAGCGGAAAATGACCGCCCCGAAGTGTTGAGCGAAGATGGATCCAACGTCGTGACGGTGGACTTCGGCAAGAGAAAATAGCGTGGCCGGCCCCTTCTGGCCGCCGTCGCGTTTCTGGCAATATTGGGCGATCATCGGAATGGTCGTGTTGACCGCCGCCTTTTGGTGGGGGGTCGAAGGCACTACGATTTTCCGCACCGCGCGGCCGCAAAATGAAATGATCGACGGGCTTTTGCGCTTCAGCCTCGTGGCGCTGACCCCCGCGCTCGTCATCGTCTGGCTCGCGGCAGCCTGGCTGCGTCGCCGGCTTGGCGACAATGGCTATTGGCAGATATTGGGCGCGGTTGCGATGATATGGGCCGCCGCCATATTGCTGATCAGGATATTATGGGCATGACCGACCAGCGGATCGAAAGCGACAGCCTCGGCGATATTGCTGTCCCCGCCACCGCCTATTGGGGCGCGCAAACCGAGCGTAGCCGCCATAATTTCGCCTTTCCCGATGCCGAGCGCATGCCGATGCCGATCATCCACGCGCTCGCGCGGATCAAGGGCGCGGCGGCGCGGGTCAATCGCGGGCACGGCCTCGACCCCCAAATTGCCGAAGTCATCGAACAAGCCGCCGATGCGGTGGCCAGCGGGCGATATGACGGCCAGTTTCCGCTCGCCATCTGGCAAACGGGCAGCGGCACCCAGTCGAACATGAATGTGAATGAAGTGATCGCGGGGATTGCCAATGAAGCGCTGACGGGAACGCGCGGCGGCAAAAGCCCGGTCCATCCCAATGATCATGTCAATCGCGGCCAGTCGTCGAACGACAGCTTTCCCACCGCGCTTCATATCGCCGTCGCGCTCGAAACGCAGCAGCATCTGCTCCCCGCCCTTGGCGCGCTGATCGACGCGCTCACCGAAAAGGCCGCGGCGTGGGACGATCTGGTCAAGATCGGCCGCACCCATTTGCAGGATGCAACTCCGCTGACGCTGGGTCAGGAATTTTCCGCCTTTGTTGCGCAGCTTATTGCCTGCCGCGCGCGGATCGAAAGCGCGCTCACGCACAATATCTGCAAATTGGCGCAAGGCGGCACGGCGGTCGGCACCGGGCTCAACGCCCCGCCGGATTTTGACCGCGCCATGACGAGCGAACTGAGCCGCATGACCAGCATCGCCTTTGAACCCGCCCCCAACAAGTTCGAGGCACTGGCGTCAAACGACGGCCTGGTCTTTTTCTCAGGCGCGCTCAACACGCTGGCGGTCACGCTGACCAAAATTGCCAATGATATCCGCCTCCTCGCCTCCGGTCCGCGCGCGGGGCTGGGGGAGATTGACCTGCCCGCCAATGAACCGGGCAGCTCGATCATGCCGGGCAAGGTCAATCCGACCCAGTGCGAAATGCTCACGATGGTCGCGGCGCAGGTCATCGGCAATCATCAGGCGGTGACCGTCGGCGGGATGCAAGGGCATTTACAACTCAATGTCTTCAAGCCGCTGATCGGCGCCAATGTGCTGCGCTCGGTCGACCTGCTCGCGCGCGGCATGGCGGGTTTCACCGATCATTGTGTGACAGGCATAACCCCCAATCGCGCGCGCATATCCGAACTGGTGGACCGGTCGCTGATGCTCGTCACCGCGCTCGCGCCCGAAATCGGCTATGACAAGGCCGCCAAAATTGCCAAGCACGCCCATGAAAGTGGAACCACGCTGAAAGAGGCTGCGCTTCAACTTGGCTATGTCGATGCCGCCACCTTCGACCAGCTGGTCGATCCGCGAAAAATGCTGGGTCCGGAACCCTCGTCCCCATCCGGCGATTAATAGATTAGGTCGGATCGACATTTGCAGGCTACCAGCGCTGCATGGCGCTCGTACCTGAAAGGAGACAGATATGATTGGCCGAATGATCGGCGGCATGCTCGGCAGGGCCATTGGCCGCGAAAAAGGTAACCACACCATTGCCGGGACGGTCATCGGCGCGGGTGCGATGATGGCCGCGCGGCGCCTCCTGCCCCAACGCTATGCCGTTCTCGGCGCGACGGTCGCCGCCGCCTATCTTACCAAAAGATGGGCCGAACGCGCCGATGAAAGAAAGCGGATGCGGGAGGCCGAGGCACTGCAATATGAGGGCATGGTGGCCCCCTATGCGGGCACGGCGGGCATTCCTGATGGCGAGAAAATCGCCGACGCCCTGCCCCCGTCCATCCCTGCCGGCGGCAACGGAAAACAGCCCCACGCGCATTGATGCGCGATGGGAAGGGGGGCATCTTTACAAGGCTTGGCGCTTGACCGCGGCGTTTCGTCGCGCAAATAGCCCCAATGGCTGAAAAAGTGCATCTCGACCGTCGCGGCGTCCTCTTCGTCCTTTCCTCCCCCTCGGGCGCAGGAAAGACCACCATTTCGCGAAAAATGCTCGCCGCCGACCGCGATATCGCGCTGTCGGTATCCGCCACGACGCGCCCGCCGCGTCCGGGCGAAGTGGACGGCAAGGACTATCATTTCGTCGATGTCGATCGTTTCAAGCAAATGGCGGCTGACGGCGAATTTCTCGAATGGGCGCATGTGTTCGGCCACCGCTATGGCACGCCGCGCGGCCCGGTCGAGGCGATGCTGGCGGCGGGCAAGGATGTCCTCTTCGATATCGACTGGCAGGGCGCGCAGCAGCTTTATCAGGAAGCCGGGCCCGATGTGGTGCGCGTCTTCGTCCTCCCCCCGACGATGGAAGAGCTGGAACGCCGCCTGCGCGCGCGCAAGACCGACAGTGACGAAGTGATCGCGGCGCGCATGGCGCGCGCGGCGAACGAGATCAGCCACTGGGACGGCTATGATTATGTGCTCATCAACGATGATGTCGAAGGCTGTTTCGGCGAAGTCATGGCCATCCTACGCGCCGAACGGCTGAAACGCCGCCGTCAGGTCGGCCTGATCGGCTTCGCCCGCGACCTCATCCGCTCGGTGCCGGAAGCCGACCCGACGCTTTGATGCCTATCTGGGACGCCGCGCATCACCATTCCCGCACGTCATCCTTTCCAGAATCGCTTTATGGCCAATTAAATGTCTGATAAATATAGATAAAATCGGAACACCCTGAGCTTTCCGAACCAACGTTCCGTGACACTTTCGCCAACTTCCGCACACCCCGATTGAGGCTTCCTTCGCCATCGCCCTCAATCGGCGGGATGGGCAAGATTGGCTTCCAGCTCCGCCACCATACCGGCGCGCAGCGGCTTCGCTGCTCCATCGGTGCGGCACACCACCACCGTATCGCAGGTGGCGATACAGCGCCCCTTCTGGAACATCGCCTGCACAATCGACCAGCTCGACGTGCCGATGCGCCCGATCCCCGTCGCAAGGTCCACCGGATCGGGGAAATGTCCCTCGGCCAGATAGTTGATCTCGACCGCCGCAACCATCGTACGCTCATTGGCCGGCTGTTCGTCGAACCGCCGAACCCGCCGGTTCATCAGCACCCGCCCGCTCTCGAACAGCGCGGCAAAGGCGACATTGTTGAGATGGCCGTTGAGATCCAGGTCCTGAAAGCGCGTCTGCATGCTGTCATGGACAGGATAGCTGGCGGGGTTGAGCCGCCAGCCTTCCGGTTTGGCCATATCAGCGCGGCCCCATGCGAATGCCGCCGTCGAGGCGGACATCCTCGCCGTTGAAATAGCTGTTCTCGATCATGCACATCGCCAGATTGGCATATTCGGCCGGATCGCCCAAACGCTTGGGATTGAGCACCGATGCAGCAAGCGCATCCTTCACATTCTGCGGCGCCGCCGCGAGCAGCGGGGTGTTGAAAATCCCCGGCAGGATGGTGTTGACGCGAATATTCTCGTTCGCCAGATCGCGCGCAATCGGCAGCGTCATGCCGACGACGCCGCCCTTCGACGCCGAATAGGCGGCCTGACCGATCTGGCCATCCTCGGCTGCAACGCTCGCGGTGTTGACGATCGCGCCGCGCTCGCCATCCTCCATCGGATCAAGCGTCATCATCCCGGCCGCCGATTTGGCGATGCAGCGGAAGGTGCCGACAAGGTTGATCTGGATGATCCAGTTAAAGGCATCGAGCGGGAAATGCTTGATGCTGCCATCTTCCTTCGACCGGCTCGCGGTCTTGATCGCATTGCCGGTACCCGCGCAATTGACGAGGATACGCTCCTGCCCGATCGCCTCGCGCGCCTTGGCAAAGGCGGCATCGACGCTCGCATCATCGGTGACATTGCATTCGCAAAACACACCGCCAATTTCCTCGGCGATGGCGAGGCCCTTTTCTTCCTGAAGGTCGAAAATCGCGACCTTCACACCCTTCGCCGCAAGCGAACGCGCAGTCGCCGCGCCAAGGCCCGACGCGCCGCCGGTGACAACGGCGGATATGCTGGAATCGAGTTTCATGTCATTCTCCCTTAAATCGTCGCCCCCGCGCAGGCGGGGCGACGCCAAATATCAAAGCCGCTCGATGATCGTGACGTTGGCCTGACCGCCGCCTTCGCACATCGTCTGGAGGCCATATCTGCCCCCCGTCGCGTCGAGCACGCCGAGCAGCGTCGCCATCAGCTTGGTGCCGCTCGCGCCGAGCGGGTGGCCAAGCGCGATCGCGCCGCCATGCTGGTTCAACCGCGCATGATCGCCGCCGAGATATTTCATCCACGCGAGCGGCACCGGCGCGAACGCCTCGTTGACCTCATAGGCGTCGATATCCTCAAGCTTCATCCCCGCCTTCTTGAGCGCCTTTTCGGTCGCGAACAGCGGTTCTTCGAGCATGATGACGGGGTCGCCCGCGGTCACCGAAATATGGTGGATGCGCGCGCGCGGCGTCAGGCCATGGTCCTTCAGCGCCTGTTCGGACACAATCAGCGCCGCCGAGGCGCCGTCGCAAATCTGGCTCGCCGTCGCGGCCGTGATCGACCCGCCTTCCTGAAGCAGCTTGACCCCGGCAATGCCTTCCAGCGTCGCATCGAAACGAATTCCTTCGTCGACCAGGTGCATTTCCTTGCCTTCGGGCGTTTCAATTTCGATCCCGACGATTTCCTTCTGGAAATGCCCGCCCTCGGTCGCCGCCTTGGCTCGGCGGTGGCTTTCGAGCGCGAAGGCATCAAGGTCGTCCTTGGTGAAGCCATGCTTCTTGACGATCATCTCGGCGCCCATGAACTGGCTGAACATGATGCCGGGATATTTTTCCTCGAGCCGGGGCGATTTATAATTGCCCATGCCTTCCTTCATATAGAGCATCGCGGTCGAGCCCATCGGCACGCGCGTCATGCTTTCGATGCCGCTCGCGAGCACGATGTCCTGCGTTCCCGACATCACCGCTTGCGCCGCAAACATCATCGCCTGCTGCGACGATCCGCACTGGCGGTCGATGGTGACCGCGGGAATCGAGTCGGGCAGTTTCGACGCGAGCACGGCGTTGCGGCCGACGTCCATCGTCTGCTCGCCGCCCTGCATCACACATCCCGTGATGACATCGTCGATGGCGGCGGGGTCGAAGTCATTGCGGTCGGCGATCGCGTCATAGACAGCGGCGCCCAGATCGACGGGATGAACCCCGGCAAGCTTGCCGCCACGCTTGCCGCCGGCAGTTCGGACGGCATCGACAATATAAGCAGTGGCCATGGGAGAATTCCTTTCAAACTATCGTCACCCCTGCGAAGGCAGGGGCCGTTGGAGGCGTTGCGCAACACCCGTTCAGAAGGCCAGCGCCCCCCGCTTTCGCGGGGGTGACGGGCTTAAAGCTTCCGCCCGATCAACTCCTTCATAATCTCGTTGGTGCCGCCAAAGATGCGCGTCACGCGCGCCGAGCGCCAGGCGCGGGCGATGGGATATTCATTCATATAGCCCGCACCGCCAAAGAGCTGGAGGCATTTGTCCATCACCTCCCACTGGAGGTCAGTGTGCCACAGCTTGGCCGCCGCGCCCTCTTCGGGGGTCAGCTCCTTCTTCAGGTGCCGCGCAAGCGCCCAGTCGAGGTGCGCCCAGCCGACCTGCAGCTTGGCTTTGAGGTCCGCGAGGACGAAGCGGCTGTTCTGGAAATCGAGGATCGGCTTGCCGAACGCCTTGCGCTCGCGCGTATACTCGACCGTATCGTCAAAGGCGCGCTGCGCCGAAGCCTGTGCGGAGACGGCGATCGACAGCCGTTCCTGCGGCAATTCGCTCATCAGATAAATAAAGCCCTGCCCCTCTTCGCCCAGACAGTTGGTGATTGGGACGCGGACGTCGTTGAAGAAAAGCTCCGACGTATCGGCTTCATCCTGCCCGATTTTGTCGAGGTTGCGCCCGCGCTCAAAGCCTTCGCGGTCGGCTTCGACAAGGATGATCGACACGCCCTTCCAGGCGGGATCGGCATCGGGATCGGTCTTGGCACAGACGAGGATCAGGTCGGCATTCTGGCCATTGGTAATATAGGTTTTGGACCCGTTGATGACATAATGATTGCCATCCTTCTTGGCGCTCGTCCGCATACCCTGAAGGTCGCTGCCGGTGCCGGGTTCGGTCATGGCGATGGCGGTGATCACCTCGCCCGAGACCATTTTGGGAAGCCAGTGCTTCTTCTGCTCTTCGCTGCCATAGCGGACGATATAGTTGGTGACGATGTCCGACTGGAGCGAGAAGCCCGTGGTGACGCGGCCATAATAGGCGCTTTCCTCGTCGACGATGGCATTATAGCCGAAATCGAGGCCGAGGCCGCCATATTCCTCGGGCACCGTCGGGCAAAGCATGCCAAGTTCGCCCGCCTTGGGCCACAGCGTCTTGGGCACCACGCCTGCTTCGGCCCATTCGGCCTGATGGGGGGCGACTTCCTTTTCGAGGAACTGGCGAACCGTGGCGCGAAACGCCTCATGATCCTCGGTATAGACGGAGCGCGAGAGCTTATCGAGCGACACGTTTTTCCCTTCCCTGCAGCCCGCGCCTTCGAAACGGGCGCGGATGTTTGAAGTGCCACGCAGCGTGACCTTACAAGGATGCAAATGACGTTACGTTTACGTCCACGTCAAGCGGAAATGACGCTACGGCAGAAAAGTTTCTTCGTAAACTAAGCATTTCGCACCTGCTGGCCGGGCAAAGGCTGGGGGCCGAATAGGTTTGCGGGTGCTGGGCAGGCGCGCGCGGGCGCGTTACACAGGGGCCATGGTTGATCTGTTTCTTGATGCCGGGGCCTTGCTCGGCGAATCGCCGCGCTGGAATCCGCGCGACTCGCATCTTTACTGGGTCGATATCGACGCCTTTCGCATTCACCGCACCGATATGGCCACTGGCGCCGATTCGGTGATGCAGTTCGACCAGCCCGTTGGCTGTATCGCGCTGCGCGCGGGTGGCGGGCTGATCGCGGCGATGAAGGATGGCTGCGCGCTGATCGATCACTGGGACGGCGATGCGCGCCGCTTTGGCCCCGCGCCGCTGGAAGGGATCGCCGAACAGCGGTTCAACGATGGCTGCGTCGATGCCGCCGGGCGGCTGTGGGTCGGCAGCCTGACGAGCGACAAGGCCAATCCGCAGGCAACGCTCTATCGGCTCGACCCCGACGGCGAGATGACCGCAATGTTCGGCGGCCTGATGACGAGCAATGGGGCGGCCTTCAGCCCCGATGGCACGCGTTTCTATCATGCCGACACCCCCACCCATGCCATTCGCGTCTTTGACGTCGATCCTGCCAGCGGAACGCTGGGCGAAGGGCGGATTTTCCACCAGTTCGAAACCGGCAAGGGCCGCCCCGACGGCGCGGCGGTCGATGCCGAGGGCTGTTACTGGTCGGCGCTGTGGGACGGATGGCGCGTCGTGCGCCTGTCGCCCGAGGGCGAGATTTTGCAGACGGTCGAACTGCCCGTGCAGCGCCCGACGATGATCGCCTTTGGCGGCGATGACCTGCAAACCGCCTTTGTCACCAGCGCGGGCAAGAATCTGACCGACGAGGAACGCGCGCGCCAACCGCATGCGGGCGGGGTCTTCAGCTTCCGCGTCGATGTGCCGGGGTTGGCGCAACCGGACTTTGCGGGCTGATAGTTTTCGGGGCTGCAGGGTGCGGCTTGCCCCCTCCGGTCGTTGCTGGCGCCGCGGGGCGACGCATCGCGTTGACACCCTTCCCCCTCACCCCGCTTGCGCGCTGCTGTCATGTCGGGTTAAGACGCCTTCCGATAATGGTTTCATCCGAAACCTGACCACCGGGAGAATCCAGACATGCCGCGCATCGCGCCCCGCCTTTCCTCGCCCAAATCGGCCCGCCGTCTGGCGATGCTGCTTGCATCCGCCGCGTTGTTCGTGGGTTATGGGTCCATGACCGCCACCGCCGCCGAACCTGCCGCATCCGCGCCCGCCGATGCCAATCCGCTGACCGCCGAATGGACCGGTCCCTATGAAGGGGTGCCGCCGTGGGACAAGCTGGACCCCGAACTGTTCCCCGACGCCTTTGAAAAGGCGATGGCCGCGACCCGCGCCGAGGTGCAGGCGGTGATCGACAATCCCGAAGCGCCGACCTTTGAAAACACCCATATCCCGATGATGCTGGCGGGCGATATGATGGAGCGCGTCTATGCGCTGTGGGGTGTGCAGACGTCGAACAAGTCGAGCCCGCGCGTTCAGGAAATCGACGCCGAATGGAGCCCGAAGCTTTCGACCTTCTTCACCGAGCTGTTCCTGAACCCCAAGCTGTTCGCCCGGTACAAGGCGGTATATGACAAGCGGCACGAAAGCGGCCTCAACGCGCAGCAGATCCGCATCGTTGAGCGCGCCTATGACGAAATGGTGCGCGATGGCGCCAATTTGTCGCAGGCCGACAAGGCGAAGCTGGTGGCGATGAATGCCGAGCTGGAAGCGCTGTTTTCCAGCTTTTCGTCGAAGCTGCTCGCCGACGAGAAGCTTTATACCTTCGTCACCGACGAAAAGCAGCTTGCCGGGCTGGAGCCGGGCTTTATCGCCTCGCTCGCCGCCGCCGCCGAGGCGCAGGGCAAGCCGGGCCAATGGGCGATCAAGAACACCCGCTCGTCGGCGCAGCCGGTACTGCAGGGCGCCCATGACCGCGCTTTGCGCGAAAAAGTCTGGCGCGCCTTCGTCAATCGCGGGGACAATGGCGATGCCAACGACACCAATCAGGTGATTGCCGATATTCTGAAGCTGCGCCAACAGCGCGCCCAGCTGCTGGGCTTCCCGACCCACGCCCATTATCGCATGGCCGACACCATGGCCAAGACGCCCGAAAATGCCATGAACCTGATGATGAAGGTGTGGCCGGGTGCTGTCGCCCGGGTGAAGGAAGAAGTCGCCGACATGCAGGCGATTGCCGACGCCGAAGCCAAGGCCGGCAAGGGTCCGAAGATCACCATCGAACCCTGGGATTATCGCTATTATGCGGAAAAGGTCCGCAAGGCGAAATATGACCTCGATGAAAGCGAGGTGAAGCCCTATTTCCAGCTCGACAAGCTGGTCGATGGCATGTTCTGGGCCGCCGGACAGCTTTACGACCTGGGCTTCCGCGAAAATACCGGGCAAATCCCCGTATTCGACCCCAAGGTGCGGACGTTCGAGGTCTATGATCTCAAGTCCGGCGAGAATGTCGGCGTCTTTTACCTCGACAATTTCGCGCGCGACGGCAAACGTTCGGGCGCGTGGATGACCACCTATCGCAGCCAGCAGACGCTGGGCGGCGAACGCAATGTGCTGGCGTCGAACAATAATAATTTCACCGAAGCCGCGCCGGGCCAGCCGACGCTGATCAGCATCGACGATGCCTCGACCCTGTTCCACGAATTCGGCCATGGCATTCATTATCTGTTGCAGCAGGTCTATTATCCCGCGCTCGCCGGGGTGCCGCGCGACTTTGTCGAATATCCAAGCCAGGTGAATGAAAATTGGCTGATGACGCCCGAAGTGCTGTCGCAATTTGCGACGCATTATGAAACGGGCGAACCCATCCCGCAGGCGCTGGTCGACAAGATCCTCGCTTCGGGCAAGTTCAACCAGGGTTTTGAAACGGTCGAATATCTGGGCAGCGCCATCGTCGATATGAAGCTGCACAATCGCAAGGTGCCGCCGACCGATGTCGACAAGTTCGAGCGCGAGACGCTGGCGGAAATCGGCATGCCGAAGGAAATCGTCATGCGCCACCGCCTGCCCCAGTTCGGCCATCTCTTCTCCAGCGACGCCTATTCGGCGGGCTATTACAGCTATCTCTGGTCCGAAACGATGGACGCCGACACCTGGGCGGCCTTTATGGAAGCGGGTGGCCCCTGGGACCGCAATGTCGCCGACAAATTCCGCACCATCCTGTTGATGACCGGCAATGAAACCGACCGCGCCGAGGCCTATCGCGCCTTCCGCGGCCGCGACCCCGATGTGAAGGCGCTGCTCGAAAAGCGCGGCTTTCCGACGGGCGAATAATCGGCTGATCGACGATGAACAAGGCAAAGGGGGCTTCGGCCCCCTTTGTTTTGGACGCGTGCGCAGCGCGCCCGAAGATCGGCGTTAGGGTTCCGCCTCGACGTCATCCCGAACTTGATCCGGGATGGCGAATCAAGAAAAGCCCGTCTCTTCGATTCCGCTTGACCGCCGCCACATTCGATATAAATATGATATCACATTTATATCGGAGAATGTGATGAGTGATTCGAGTGGAGCGGCGGGTCTCAACCCCACCCGCGAGGTGCGTGCCGCCACCGCGAGCGGCTATACAATGCTGTTCCTGTTTTTGGTGCTGCTGGCTGTCGCGCTATGGGCGGGCATCACCAACGCCAATGCCGAGGTGATGGCCGCGTGGAAATGGATTCTTGTCGTCGTGGCTGCAGTGGTCGGCACGCTGATCCTTTCCGGCTTTTACCTCATCAACCCCAATGAGGCCGCGGCGATCCAGCTGTTCGGCAGCTACAAGGGCACCGACCGCACGCCGGGGCTGCGCTGGGTTCTCCCGTGGCTGACGCGCAAGAAGATCGCGGTGCGGGCGAACAACATCATTTCGGAAAAGATCAAGGTCAACGACCTGCGCGGCAACCCCATCGAAATGGCGGCGCAGGTCGTCTGGCGCGTCACCGACACCGCGCAGGCGCTGTTCGATGTCGACGATTACAAGGAGTTCGTGATCGCCCAGATCGAGGCGGCGGTGCGCTCGATCGGCTCGCGCTATCCCTATGACGATATCGAGCATGAGGAAATCACCCTGCGCGGCAATCACGAGGAGGTCGGCGGCGAACTGCGCAAGGCGCTGATCGAACGGCTGAGCGTCGCGGGAATCACCGTCGACGAATGCGGGCTCACGCACCTTGCCTATGCCCAGGAAATCGCCGGCGCGATGCTCCGCCGCCAGCAGGCCGAAGCCGTCATCAGCGCGCGCCGCAAGCTTGTCGAGGGTGCGGTCGGCATGGTCGAAATGGCGCTCGAACAATTGAGCGCCAAGGGTGTCGTCCATCTCGACGACGAGCGCCGCGCGGCGATGGTGTCGAACCTGATGGTCGTGCTGTGCAGCGAACGCGACACGCATCCGGTGGTCAACGCCGGTTCGCTTTATTGATACTGTCCTCCCTTCCTGTCGAGCCAGGCGCCGACGGGAAGGGGGATTAAGGTTAGCCCATGTCTCCGCCCGGTAAAAAAGCCTTTGCCCTTCGTCTTGACCCTGCCCTTTATGCGGCAATTGAGCGGTTGGCGGCGGGTGAATTGCGCAGCGCCAATGCCGAGATTGAGGTGCTGCTTCGCGAAGCGCTCGCCCGGCGCGGGGTGAAGGTGGAGCCCCCCCGCCCTCCCCGGCGTGGCCGCCCGCCCAAGGAGGAATGACGAAATATTGTACGCCAGTCCCCCCGGGATGCTGACCCCGCTTGCCCCGCACCGATAGGATGGTTAAGGCCGAAAGCCATGAGCGCCCCAAATCCCGCCGTCCGCATTGCCCCGTCCATCCTCAGCGCCGATTTTGCCCGCTTGGGCGAAGAGGTGCGCGCGATTGAGGAAGCGGGCGCCGACTGGGTGCATATCGACGTGATGGACGGCCATTTCGTCCCCAATCTGACGATCGGCCCGGCGGTGGTGAAGGCGCTGCGCCCGCACAGCAAATTGCCCTTTGACGTGCATCTGATGATTTCGCCGGTCGACGGCTTTCTCGACGCCTTTGCCGAGGCGGGGGCCGATATCATCACCGTCCACCCCGAAGCGGGACCGCATGTCCACCGCAGCATCCAGCATATCAAATCGCTGGGCAAGCAGGCGGGCGTGTCGCTCAATCCCGCGACGCCGGCGAAGATGCTCGATTATCTGATCGACGAGATCGACCTGGTGCTGGTGATGAGCGTCAACCCCGGCTTTGGCGGGCAGAGCTTTATTGCAAGCCAGCTTCGCAAGATTGAGGCGGTGCGCAAGATGATCGACAAATCGGGCCGCGACATAAGGCTGGAGGTCGATGGGGGCATCGACGCCAATACCGCGCCGCAGGCGATAGCGGCGGGCGCCGACGTGCTGGTCGCCGGAACCGCCACTTTCAAGGGCGGGCCGGACGCCTATGCCGACAATATCCGGCGGCTGCGCGGCGCCTGATCGATGAAGGGGAGACCGTTGACCGCTGCTCCCGTTGATCCGTTTCCGACCACGGGGGATGATGCCCCGCAGGTCGAGGACAGCATCGAGCCGGGCAAAAGGCTGATCCGCCTTCCCGCCGAAAAGGGCCTGTCGCTGGGCGAACGCATCGCCAATCATATTACCCGGTTGACCTGGCGCACGCCGCTCCACGCCTTTCATCTGAAAGGGCGGTTTCCCCTGAAACTGCTCGGCGTGCCTGACGATCCCATTCCGGGCGACATGCGCGCGGGCACCGCAATCCGCGCAGGCCATTTCCTTCACCGCGGGTTGAAGCTGCCGCTTGCCGAGCTGGATTTTGCGACGCTGAAGGTTGCGCCGGCCTTTGCCGATTATCTGCACAGCTTCGCCTGGCTGCGCGACCTGTCGACCGCTGCGACGCGCGCCGATGGCGCTCCGATTGCCGAGGCGATGGTACGCCGCTGGCTCGCCGCGCATGGCGAAGCGGTGAGCGAGCCTGCGTGGGACGCCGAAAACAGCGGCTGGCGCATTCTTTTCTGGGCGTTTCACGCGCCGCTGATCCTGTCGTCGAGCGATCTTGTCTATCGCTCCGCCGTGCTCAACCATCTGGCGCGCGCGGCCCGCCATCTCGACCGCGCCGCCGACAAGACGCGCCCCGGCACCGGTCAGCTTGTCGTCTGGGTCGGCATTGTCGCGGCCTCGCTCCTCATGCCCGGCGGCGAGCCGCGGCAGGTGTTCGGTGAGGCGGGGCTGCGCAAGGTCATTGAAACCAGCTTTTACGCCGATGGCGGCAATATCGCCCGTTCGCCGCAGGCTCAGCTTGATGCCGTGATGGCGCTGGCGATGCTCGCGCGCATCTATGACATGCGGCGCATGGAGATTCCCGCCTTTTTGCAGGAGGTGCTGGCGCGCGCGGTGCCTGCGCTGCTCGGCCTTCTCCATTCGGACGGCGGCATGGGCAATTGGCAGGGCAGCGGCGCGACCCCCGCGGCGCATATCGAGGCGGTGATCACCGCGAGCGGCATTCGCACGCGCCCGCTGAAACAGGCGCGCGACTGGGGCTATCAGCGGCTGGTCGCTGCCAAGGTGGTGCTGCTCGCCGATGCGGCGCCGCCGCCGATCGCACGGGTGACCGAGGCGGGATGCGCCTCCACCCTCGCCTTTGAACTGTCCGACGGGCCGGAGCGGCTGATCGTCAATTGCGGCGGCGCGGCGCTGACCGGCGCGACCATCCCGGCGGAGCTTGCGCGCGGGCTGCGGACCACGGCGGCGCATTCGACGCTGACGCTCGCCGATAGCAATTCGACCGCCATCCTGCCCAGCGGCGCGCTGGGCAAAGGGGTGACCGAGGTGGAACTCGACCGGCGCGAGACGCCGCAGGGCAGCCGGCTGGAGATGAGCCATGACGGCTATGCGCGGCGCCACGGGCTGATCCACCGCCGCCTGCTGATCCTCTCGCCCAATGGCCGCGAATTGCGCGGCGAGGATATGCTGCTGCCCGCGCCCCGCAGCCGCCGCAAGGGCGACAAGCATTTCACCTTGCGCTTTCATCTCGGGCGCAATGTCTCGCCCAGCCTGACCGCCGACAAGCTGGGCGCGTTGCTGCGGATCGAGGGCGGACCACTGTGGCAATTCCGCACGTCCGACGGCACGCTCGACATAGAGGAAAGCCTGTGGGTCGATGGCGAAGGCCGCCCGCACCCGACCCAGCAACTGGTGGTGAGCGCCAGCGCCCCCGCTGGCGGGGCGAGCATCGGCTGGATTTTCAAACATATCGGCTAGGCAGCAGGCGGAAGCCGACCCTGTTCGCTCCCTCGTCATCCCGGACTTGATCCGGGATCCATTCTCACCTCGCCCTCGCACGACATCAGCTGGACCCCGGATCAAGTCCGGGGTGACGATGGTGTAAGGGACCATATGCGCTGGGCCGGGCGGGAAGCAGCAGGCACTGGCGGGTGCGGAACCGAAGTCGCCTCCCCCCCTTTCCCCCTCCCCTGACCATGCGCCTTTCATGACGATCATGTGACACCGGTGTAACGCAGCGGTCATTTGGCGCTGCCAATGCCCCCTCGACTCGGCGGACCCGGTCGGGCCGCTGCTTTCCAGCTGGGGGAATTTCATGACATCGCTTTTCGCAAAACGCTCGCGCATCCTGCTTGGCACCGCCGCATCGCTGGCGCTGATCGCGCCGGGTGCGGCGCTGGCGTCCGAAGTCGTCGGCACGGTCACCGACGCAAGCGACACGCGCGCCTTGCAGAGCGCGCAGCTTCGCATCGTTGAGCTGAACCGCGAGGCCGAGGCGGGCCGCGATGGCCGGTTTCGCTTCAACGATGTGCCGGCCGGCAGCTATACGCTGGAGGCGCGCTATGTCGGCGCGGCGCCGGTCACGCGCAAGCTCGACGTGCCCGCCGATGGTGTTGTTACCGCCAATATCGTCATGGGCACCGACGGGTCGATCCTGGTCGTCGGCCAGTCGGCAAACCTGTCGAGCAGCCTGTCGCGCCAGCGCGCCGCCGATGGCGTCGAAAGCGTGCTGACCCGCGATGGCATCGGTCAGTTCCCCGACCAGAATGTCGCCGAATCGCTGCGCCGCCTGCCCGGCCTGAACATCCTCGACGATCAGGGCGAGGGCCGCTTCGTCTCGGTGCGCGGGCTCGACCCCGAACTCAACGCCGCCTCGGTCAATGGCGTGCGCCTGCCCGCGCCCGAAAGCGATGTGCGCTCGGTCGCGCTCGACGTGATTTCGAGCGACATCATCGAATCGATCGAAGTGAAGAAATCGCTGACCCCCGACATGGACGGCGATACCATCGGCGCGTCGATCGAGATCAACACCACCAGCGCCTTTGACCGCAAGAAAGACCTGCTCGTCGTCAAGGCCGAGGGCAGCTATAATGACCTGACCAACAGCCTGTCGCCCAAGGGCAGCTTCGACTTTTCGACGAAACTCAGCGACAATATCGGCGTCGCCGGCGGCCTTAGCTATTATAAGCGGAAATTCGCAACCAATAATCAGGAAGTCGATGGCTGGGGCGAGGAAGATGGCCTCGTCTATGCCGATGCCGTTGAATATCGCGACTATGACGTCGAGCGCGAGCGGATCAGCGCCTCGCTTTCCTTTGACTTTCGTGTTGGGGACAGCACGACCCTTTATGCGCGCGGCCTGTACAGCCAGTTTGACGATCAGGAATTTCGCCGCCGCCTGATTTTTGAAATGGACGAAGTGCCGAGCGACGGCGATGCCGATGGCGTCAGCTTTGACGCGCAGGATGGCGAAATTGCCGTTCAGCGCGACCTGAAGGATCGGTTCGAACGCCAGCGCATCCGCAGCCTGACCCTGGGCGGCGAGACCGAAAGCGGCCCCTGGAATCTGAAATATTCGGGAAGCTGGGCCAAAGCGAGCGAGCGCGAAAAAGGTTCGATCGACCCCGTCGTCTTCGAACGCAAATTTGAAGGCGAGGATTTCGGCGTCGATTTCGATTATCGCCGCGACAAGATCATCCCCTATGCCATCACCGCAGGCAGCGAAGTCTTCCTCGATCCCACCGAATATGAATTCGACAAGGTTGAGGAAACTGCCCTGTCGAGCGCGCAGGATGAGGAATGGGCGATCAAGGCCGATGTCGCGCGCAGCTTTGCCATGACCGGCGGCGATTTCACCATCCAGGCGGGCGCGAAACAGCGCTGGCGCAAGAAAAGCTATGACGGCCAGTTCGACATTTATGATGGCTTTGAGGATGATCTGACGCTCGAAGGCTTTGTCGGCGCGCAGGATTATGACCTGGCCATCATCGACCCCGTTCCCGGCAAGAAAAGCTTTCGCTCCTTCTTCCGCGATAATATCGCGGGCTTCGAACTCGATCCGCTCGACACCAAGGCAACCTCGGCCGAGGAAGATTACAGCGTCGATGAGGATGTGACCGCCGCCTATCTGCTCGGCCGCTGGGACAGCGATGTGCTGCGCGTCATCGGCGGGGTGCGCATGGAGCGCACCAAGAATATCATCACCGGCAATATATTGACCTTCATCCCCGAAGAGGAAGATGATCAGGGCGAGGTGATCCAGGAAGAAGATGTCATTATCACCCCGCAGACCTTCCGCCGCAGCTACACCGACTGGCTGCCGAGCGTAACGATCCGCTATGAGCCGGCCGCCAATGTCGTACTGCGCGCGGGCGGTTACAAAAGCCTCGTGCGCCCCAAGTTGTCGAAGCTCGCGCCGCGCGCGGTGATCGAGGATAATGAGGGAGAGTTCGGCAACCCCGATCTGAAGCCCTATCGCGCCTGGAACATCGACCTCTCGGCCGAATATTATTTCGGGCGCAATGCGGCGGTGTCGGCGGGGGTCTTCTGGAAAGACATCAGCGATTATATCGTCGACCTGACCGAACAGGACGTCACCTATAATGGGGTCCTGCTCGACGAAGCGACGACCGCGATCAATGGCGAGAAGGCCAAGATCAAGGGCTTTGAGTTCAGCTATAGCCAGTCGTTCGACTTTCTGCCCGCGCCCTTTGACGGGCTGCTGACCCAGATCAACTATACCTACACCGATGCCAAGGGGACGGTGTATACCGACGGCGATATCGACGATCCGCGCAGCATCTATCTGCCCGCTTCGTCCAAGCATACGCTGAACGCGGTGCTGGGTTATGAAAAGGGGCCGATTTCGCTGCGCGTCGCGGGCACCTATCGCGACAAATATCTCGACGAGCTGGGCGGCAAGGCCGAGGAAGACCGGATCGTTGCCGACCAGTTCAAACTCGATCTGTCGGCCAAATATCGCATCACCCCCGGCGTGCGAATTTTTGCCGAATGGATCAACATCACCGATGCGCCCTATTTTGCCTATCAGCAATATGAAGGCCGCCGCCGCCTGCTCCAATATGAAGATTATAGCTGGACCGCCAAATTTGGCGTGGCGGCGAACTTCTGATCGGGGGATGAGGAAGATGCGGAAATTTCATCTTGTCGCGGGCGCGGCGTTCGGCCTCGCGCTCGCGGGCTGTGCGGCGCATGAGCCGGTCTTTACCGGCCTGCCGCCCGTTCCGGTCACCGCAAGCGGCGAAACCGCACCGGTCGGCACCAGCCGCGCCGATGCCGCCGACGATCCGGCGATCTGGGTCGATCCCGCCAATCCGTCGCGCGCGCTGATCGTCGCGACCGACAAAAAGGCGGGGCTGCACGTCTATGACCTCAGCGGCAAGGGCGTTGCCTTTGCCAAGGCGGGGCTGGTCAACAATGTCGATGTCGCGGGCGACGTCATCGTCGCGAGCGACCGCAATGACGGGGCAAACGCGCATCTGGCGGTCTTCCGCCTCGACCCCCACGCCCCCGGCATCACGCCGCTGGGGCGCGCGGCGGCGGGGCCGGGCGAAGCCTATGGCCTGTGCCTCAAGCGCAGCGCGCCGGGCGAGCCGATCACCGCCGCGCTGATCGTCAAGGATGGCATGGTGCGCGTCGGCACGCTGACAACCGACGGCACGCCCCGCTTTGCCGTCACATGGGAGCACAAGATTCCGACCCAGAGCGAAGGCTGCGTCTTTGACGGCGACACACTTTATGTCGGCGAAGAGGATGCGGGCATCTGGCGGCTGACGCCCGGCCCGAACGGGATCGAGGCCGCCATGGTCGCGCCGGTCGACAATCAGCGGCTGGTCGCCGACGTCGAAGGACTCGCGACCATCGACCATAAGGGCGCGCGCTATCTGATCGCATCGAGCCAGGGCGACAATGCGTTCGCCGTCTTTCGCCTGCCCGCCATGGATTATGTCGGGCGCTTTTCGGTCGCGGCGGGCGCGCTGGGCGCGGTGAGTGAAACCGACGGGATCGAGGCGGTCGCTGGCAATTTCGGCAGCGCCTTTCCCGATGGACTGTTCATCGCGCAGGATGGCGACAATGCGCCCAAGGCACAGAATTTCAAGCTGGTGCGCTGGGACCATATTGCAGCGGCGCTGGGACTTTAGCGTCCGCGCGGACACATAAAGGCATCTGTGCTCCCGCGCCGGCGGGAGCACACGGCCTTTTGCGCCGGAACGCTTGCGATAAGAGGCATAGCCGCCTAGGGAGCGCGCGTCTTTCCCGTTACGCAAAAGGCCGCCCTTCCCATGACCGATCTCATTCCCGTCCGCCGCGCCCTTCTGTCCGTCAGTGACAAGGCGGGGCTTGCCGATCTGGCCGCCGCGCTGGTACGCCATGGCGTCGAGCTGGTGTCAACCGGCGGCACGGCCAAGGCGCTGCGCGATGCGGGGCATGAGGTGCGCGACGTCGCCGACCTCACTGGCTTTCCCGAAATGATGGACGGGCGCGTCAAGACGCTGCACCCCAATGTCCACGGCGGCATTTTGGCGGTGCGTGATGATACGGCGCATGTCGCGGCGATGGACGCGCACGGCATCGGCGCGATCGACCTCGTCGTCGTCAACCTCTACCCCTTTGCCGCGACGGTCGCGAAGGGCGCGCCGCGCGAGGATATTATCGAGAATATCGACATCGGCGGCCCCGCGATGGTGCGTTCGGCAGCGAAAAACCACGCCTTTGTCGGCATCGTCACCGAACCCGAGGATTATGCTGCGGTGATCGCCGAAATGGACGCAAACGGCGGCGCGACCAGCCTTGCGCTCCGCAAGCGCCTCGCCGCGACCGCCTTTGCCCACACCGCCACCTATGACGGGATGATCGCGAGCTGGTTCGCCTTTGCCGATCAGGGCAAGCTCTTCCCCGACACGCTGCCGATGACCGCAAAGCTCGCCAATGAACTGCGCTATGGCGAAAATCCGCACCAGCAGGCGGCGCTCTACCTCCCCGCCGGTCCTGCCGCACGCGGTATCGCACAGGCTGAACAGGTGCAGGGCAAGGAGCTCAGCTACAATAATATCAATGACGCCGACGCCGCGCTCGAACTGGTCGCCGAATTTCGCGACGCCGATCCGACCTGCGTCATCGTCAAGCACGCCAACCCGTGCGGCGTCGCGAGCGCGGCCAGCCTGACCGAAGCCTATGACGCCGCGCTCAAATGCGACGATGTGTCGGCATTCGGCGGCATCATCGCGGTCAACCGCCCGCTCGACGGCCCGACCGCCGAAGCGATCAGCGCCATCTTCACCGAAGTCGTCTGCGCTCCCGACGCCGATGCCGATGCCCGCGCGGTGTTCGCGAAGAAAAAGAACCTCCGCTTGCTCCTGACCGGCGAACTGCCCGACCCGGCGCGCGGCGGGCTGATGATGAAGACGATCGCCGGGGGCTGGCTCGCGCAGAGCCGTGACAATGGCCGCATCACGCGCGATGACCTCAAGATCGTGACCGACCGCGCGCCGACCGACGAGGAACTTGCCGACGCGCTCTTCGCCTGGACGGTCGCCAAGCATGTGAAGTCGAACGCCATCGTCTATGCCAAGGGCGGATCGACCGCGGGCATTGGCGCGGGCCAGATGAACCGCCGCGACAGCGCGCGCATCGCCGCCGCCAAGGCGCGCGAGGCCGCCGAAAGCCATGGCTGGACAAGCCCGCGCACCGTCGGCAGCGCGGTCGCGAGCGACGCCTTCTTCCCCTTCGCCGATGGCCTGCTGGCGGCGGTCGAGGCAGGCGCGACCTGCGTCATCCAGCCGGGCGGCTCGATCCGCGACGATGAGGTGATTGCGGCGGCGAACGAAGCAGGCCTTGCGATGGTCTTCACCGGGATGCGCCACTTCCGCCACTAAAAAACACCCTCCGTTCGTGTCGAGCGAAGTCGAGACACGCGAAGCATGCGCGTCCAAAGCGCATCTCGACTTCGCTCGACGCCAACGGCATAGAGGGCGGACCGTAACGACGGCAAAAAGGGCCCTCATGACCAATAAAGTCTCTTTGTCGTCGCTGCTCCAGCGCCTCTATGACTGGACGATCGCCAAGGCGACGCACCGTCACGCCGAAGCATGGCTGTTCGCCATCGCCTTTATCGAATCGAGCTTTTTCCCGATCCCGCCGCACCCGGTGCTGGGTCTCATGTGCCTCGCCGATCCGAAGCGCGCGCTGCGCTTTGCCGCCATCTGCACCGCAGGGTCGGTGCTGGGCGGGTTGTTCGGCTATGCCATCGGCCATTTCCTCTATGAAAGCATCGGCCTGTGGCTGCTGGGCGCGCTGCACCTGACCGACAAATTCCCCACCGCCGTCTGTTACCTCAATGAATATGACGCGGAGGCGATCATCATCGCGGGCGCGACGCCGATCCCGTTCAAGCTGATGACGCTGACGGCGGGTTTTGCGGGGATGAATATCTGGACCTTCATCGGCGCCAGCATCGTCGGGCGCGGCATGATCTTCATGGCGGTCGGCCTGCTGTTCCGCCTGTTCGGCGCGCCGATCAAGGCGTTTATCGAGAAATATCTGGGGATGGTGACCACCGCCTTCGTCGCGCTGGTGATCGGCGGTTTTCTGGTGATCGGGCTGCTGTCAGGCGACGGCGAGAAGACCGCGGACGCGTGCAGCAACGCGACGTGGGAGAGCGTGGGGCTGGAGAGGAAATAGGCGCCCATAGTTCGCCACCCCGGACTTGATCCGGGGTCCATTCGCGCCAACGCCGTGCTTGTGGATCCCGGATCAAGTCCGGGATGACGATAGGAGGGAAAGCCGTCTTTCCTGCTACTCGTTCGCCGCCGCGTGCAGCCAGTCGGCGTGGCGCGGGGCCTTTTTGGTCTGGCTCCATTCCTCGAGCATCAGCGGCGCAACGCGGCGGAGTTCGGCATATTGCTCGTCGGTACCGATGTCGCACGCCAGCTCGATACGATGCCCGTTGGGGTCGAAGAAATAGATCGACTTGAAAATCCCGTGGTGCGTCGGGCCCAGCACCTCGACGCCATTCGCCTCCAGATGCTCCTTCGCCTGGGTCAGCTCGTCATAGCTGCCGACCTTGAACGCCAGATGCTGCACCCACGCCGGGGTGTTGGCATCGCGCCCCATGTCGGGCTGATTGGGCAGCTCGAAAAAGGCGAGGATGTTGCCATTCCCCGCGTCGAGGAAGACGTGCATGTACGGATCATATTCGCCGGTCGACGGCACATGATCCTCGGCAAAGGCGGTCGTATAGGTCATGCCGAGCATACGGCTGTACCATTCGACCGTTTCCTTCGCGTCCTTGCAGCGATAGGCGGCGTGGTGGACGCCGCCGAGTTTGATCGGGCTGGTCATTCGGCAGGCTCCTCGACATTGAGCGCGCCGCGGCGAATCTGGTCGAGCTCCATCGACTTGAACAGCGCGGTGAAATTGCCCTCGCCGAACCCCTCGTCCTTCTTGCGCTGGATGAACTCGAAGAAGACGGGGCCGATCACCGTCTGCCCGAAAATCTGGAGCAGC